>JAFGIF010000312.1 GCA_016929755.1 Deltaproteobacteria bacterium
ATCACCAGAATGACGGGAAGATCGTACTTTTGCGCAAAATCGAAGTCCCGCTGGTCATGAGCCGGTACAGCCATTACTGCTCCGGTACCATAGTCGTAGAGCACGAAATTGGCCACATAGATGGGCATTTTCCATCCGGTTACCGGATTTATGCAGTACTGTCCGGTAAATACCCCCTTCTTTTCGTAGAGATCCGAGGTGCGGGTAAGCGAGTCTTCCTTAAGGGTTTCCTCAATGAACGTCTGTACGGCCTCTTCCCGGTCGGTTCCGACAGATAGTTTTTTAGCCAGAGGATGTTCCGCAGCAAGGCTCATAAAGGTTGCACCATAGAGGGTATCGGGTCTGGTCGTAAAGACTTCGATATCTTCATCAAGGCCGTCTATTTTAAACTTGATCAGTGTGCCCGTAGAACGGCCGATCCAGTTGCGTTGCATGCTCAGGACCCGTTCCGGCCAACCTGCTTTCAGATCGTCTATGGAATCCAGTAATTCCTGGGCGTATTGAGTTATTCTGAAAAACCACTGATCATATTCTTTCAGATATACCTGAGATCCGCAGCGCCAGCACATGCCTCCTTCGACCTGCTCGTTGGCCAGGACTGTCTGACAGGTTTCGCACCAGTTGACAAAGCTCCTGTTTCGGTATACCAGGCCTTTTTCAAACATCTGGATGAAAAAGAGCTGTTCCCACTTGTAGTATTCAGCATCACAGGTAGCTAGTTCTCTGTCCCAGTCATAACTGAAACCCATTTGTTTTAGCTGGTCCCGCATGTAATCGATATTTTCATAGGTCCATTTTTTAGGAGGCTCTCCACTGGCGATGGCTGCATTTTCAGCCGGCATTCCAAAAGCATCCCATCCCATTGGATGCAGCACGTTAAACCCTTTCATCCGTTTATATCTTGCCACCACATCACCGATGGTGTAGTTGCGGACATGGCCCATGTGAATTCTGCCGGAAGGATAGGGGAACATTACCAACAAATAGTATTTGGGCTTATTTGAATCGAGAGCAACATGAAAAAGCTTTCCATCTTGCCAGCTTTTTTGCCATTTCGATTCAATTTCTTGGGGCTTGTAGTCGGTTGTCATCTTTTCCTCCACATATGTATTGGTTGAACCATTAGCATATCAGTACTTCATGCGTCCAGTCTTGAAGATCTCAAGAAAGACAAGGATTTATCCTTGCATAAAATTTAGATATTGCTATGTTTGAAAAAGATGAAGAAACTGCTCAAAATATTTGGATACGCGGCTGTGCTCATATGCCTTCTGGCAGGTATATGGACTTACTGGTTTGTTTTGCGGGGGATTCCCTCCATTCAGGATTTGAGAAAGATTGAGCCCACAAAGCTTAGTAAGGTGATCGCCTCTGATGGGAGCACAATTGCATATTTTCCTCCCGAAGGCAGAATCGAGCTTGATGGTAAAGAAATACCTCTAAGGGTAAAACAGGCCTTTATTGCCGCTGAAGATGCAACCTTTTATGAGCATACCGGTCTTGATTGGAAGCGCATATTCAGTGCCCTTATCACCGATATACGTGCTACATCCTATGTGCAGGGAGCATCGACCATTACGCAGCAGGTTGTGCGTTCTTATCTGCTCACCCGGGAAAAAACCATTACCAGAAAATTAAAAGAAATCATTTTGGCCCTGCGTATTGAAAAGGCCCTCAGCAAGGATAGAATCTTAAGTCTTTATCTCAGCCGGGTATATCTGGGTAGTGGAGCTTATGGCGTCGAGGCGGCCAGCTTACGCTTTTTCAACAGGAACTGTCGTGAACTTGATCTGGCTGAAATTGCCATGATAACCGGAATTGCGCCGGCGCCGGGCAAGTATACTCCATTGGAAAATTTCAATGCCGCCAAAAAACGGCAGTGGTATGTGCTCAAACGCATGTCAGAGGAAGGTTTTATTTCCGATATCGAAGCCCAGGATGCATATCAGGAACCATTACAGATAACCGGGGTGCCTATTGCCAAATTTACCCGTTATCCATACCTGACAGACTACATCAGCAAGCAGGTTTTACAGAGATATGGAGAAGAGATATTTTCCAAAGGGATAAACATTCAAACAACCATCAATCCTGAGCTTCAGGATGTAGCAATCGCGGCAATGCACAAAGGAGCTATTGATCTGGAAATGCGGCAGGGTATTTATCGCGGGCCTGAAAATGGTGCCAGCGAAACGTTTAAGTCCCGGAGATTTGCTTTCCAGAAAAATCAGGTGAAATGGAAAGGCTTTGAATCCTATCAGTTGTACTGGGCGGAGGTAATCCAAACATCACCACTGGTCGTGAACCTGGGGGCTGAAAATATTGAGCTGGGTCCTGAAAGTTATGCCTGGATACACCCGAAAGGGAATTGGGATCCTCAGGATGCCCTTACTCCGGGAGACTTGATCCAACTGTGTTATACCGGCAAGGGATTTCTCCTCTCCCAGGAACCGCGTGTCCAAGCTGCCCTGGTTGCTTTTGATTTGCAATCCTCCGGGGTTATCGCCCTGGTAGGAGGGGTAGATTATTCAAAAAGTCAGTTTAATCGAGCAGTTTCTGCTCTTAGACAGAGCGGTTCGGCAATTAAACCTTTTATCTATGCAGCGGCCATTGACAAAGGCTTTACCCCGGCAAGCATTATTTTCGATACCCCCATAACCTACAGGACCGAGGAGGATGAACTGGCCTGGAAACCCAAGAATTACGAAGATCGTTTTTACGGGGCGACAACATTGCGGACAGGGCTGGTTCTGTCGAGGAATGTCGTTACCGTAAAAATACTGAAAGAGATCGGCATTGGATATACCATCTCATACTTAAAACGATTTGATCTGGGATCCGAGCTTCCCCGGGATCTTTCTCTAGCCTTGGGTTCGGGAGTTATTACTCCATTCAATCTTGCCAGAGCCTATGCCACCTTTGCATCATATGGACAGCTTTTTGAACCACACAGTATTGAGTATATCATCCAGCAGGATGTCGGCCCGATATTTTCAGCCAGGCAGGGAGACCTTATGGAAATTCAGTCTGCATCAGAAAAGAAAGAACAGATAATTTCGGAGCAGACCGCTTATATTATTACCAATATCCTGAATGATGTCGTTCAGGAAGGAACGGGCTGGAGAGTACGTGCGTTAAAACGTCCCGTTGCGGGTAAAACAGGCACCAGTGATGAAAACAGAGATGCCTGGTTTCTTGGCTATACACCGGATATCCTGTGCGCGGTGTGGGTTGGCTATGATGACATGATGTCTTTAGGAGAGAATGAGACTGGCAGCAGAGCGGCCAGCCCTATTTTTATAGACTTGATGCAGGCCGCCTTGAAAAATAAGCCGATCAGGGACTTCAGAGTACCGGACGGGATTGTTTTTGCCCGGGTAGATACAACTACGGGCAGGATTGCATCTTCAAATTCGGAGGCTGTACGTTTTGAGTGTTTCAAGGAAGATTCCTTGCCCCCTAAGGAGGAATCCGTCACAGATGAGTTTTTACTTAAGGAGGTCTATTGATGGCCACGAAAGGCTTGCTGATCGTATTGTGCACCTTGTTTGTGCTAAGCCCTGTTTTTGCCAGGGAAATCACCCTGGTCAAGCATGCCAGCAGGAGCGACCAGTTGGTGCCTGCTCACTATATTGTGCAACCGAATGATACGCTGTGGAAGATTTTCATGCATGACTTTAAGGCCAAAGGCGATGAACTTCCCGGCCTGTATGAACAATTCAGGCAGCTCAACCCCGGGGTAAAAAATCTTAATCATATTCTTGCAGGTCAGAAGCTTATAATTCCGCAAACGATAGAAACGTTTAAGCCTCCTGAGCAACAAGGGCCTGAACATGATATCTATGAGATTCAGAAAGGTGAGTACCTGACTCAGATTTTACGGGAAGTCTATGGTTTATCTGACGAGCGCATATTCAAGGAGTATCTCCAACGTATTAAAGAGTTGAATCCTGAAATTGAAGACTTAAATCTCTTGCAGCCCGGGCAGAAAATCAAGATCCCAAATCCCAAGATTGCAGAGACGCTTCACAAAGAGAAGCTCGTTGAGGAAAGACAGCTAAGAGCGTTTGCCCCTGTGCCGAAAGAAAGTTTGGTATTGCAAGAAATTGAGCCGCTTGCGCCCGAGATCACCTCTCAAAGTATTGCCCCAGCTGAAATTGAGCATGAAAAAGCTCAGAATGTGTCTAATCCGGATAGTCCGATGATTACTATGAAGGGAGATCCATTTTCAGGGATTGCCATTAATACGATGTTCCCGGCACTGGAGAAAATGGGAATTCTCCAGAAAGACAAGGGCACCTATTTTCTGCCTGTCTCTGGTGCCAATATTGCAATCGATACCAAAGAAATCCCCGTGATTGAACTCGATTCAGGCAGGCGTATAATCCTTGATATACATAATAAAATATCTCCCGAGGTAAAGAACCTGATTGAATCTGCATTTCCATCATGCAAGGTCGTTTCAGGAGCCGGAAGTGATCTCGAGGATTTTATGGATCGGATATTAAGCGCGGGAGGCTACTTTTCGGTAAATAAAAATGCAGCCCCCGTGTTGGTGGGAGAAGAAGAGAAGGTTAGATTTTTCGGTAAGTGGATTATTTATAAAGATGCCACCAGACACGAAGTTCTTGTTATAAATCTTCTTTCTGACGATGAGAACCAGACCCCTACCAGTATCCAGAGCTATGCAGCCCGATTTGGTATTGAACTCATTGAGATCGGCGGTCTAAAGGATAATGTGCAAAAACCGCAGCGAGATTATATTCGGGATCTTAACCACTCCTATCTTGATCTGTTTAATGAGCTCGGAATAACTTACGAACAGGAAACGGAAATTGAGCTTGTCGCGCTTGATGCGGTACATATCGTCTATGTGGCGCCGATTATTTTACAACAGGATATTCTTACACAAAAAGTACCGGATGGCACTATGCAGGAGCTGCTCGAAAAGAAGGGCTACCGGCTGACAGACACCTCGCAAGCAGATATGGCAGATGTCCTTAAGAGACTCGGAACGAGCCTGGAAGGGCCGCCGTTAAAGATAATCATCGCCCCCAAGCGCATAGATGTTGATCTGCCCGCCATACGCCTCGGCAAAAAGATTATTTTACGCAGAATTATCGATAGAGATATCACGGAATATCTCGCCTCGATGGGAATGGATATTTTGATATGGTGAAGGTTTACAGAAAAATTTGATAAAACAGATGGTTATGATTCGCTTAAGTAGAGTGTCAAACAATCTCCAGGATAGATTAGAGCCGCCGACTCCAGTTTATTCCAGCGCAGAATATCCTTGGTCGAAACGGCAAATTGTTTTGAGATATCCCAGAGGGTGTCTCCTTTTTTAACCTGATAGGTAATGGGTTTTCCGTTGGACATGAGAGGGAGCTTCGGCGGGAGCCGCAAAGTCATCCCCGGAATAATCAATTCTGGATTAACGAGCTTATTGATATCAACAATGTCTTGAAGATCAATTCCATATGCTGATGATATGCTCAGTAGCGTATCTCCTTTTGCAACCACATGAACATGGCTGGTTTTGCGGGCCTTGAGGGGGTATACCGGAATTATCAACATCTGGTTGATAGAGAGCAGGTCGTTGAAGGAGATCCGGCTGGCATGAGCAATTTCTCTGACTGAAGAATTATATTTTTTCGCCAGATCATACAATGTATCACCTTTGCTGATGGTATGGGTAATATAACGCACTTGAGGATCGTGAGAGCGGGACAGGTAAGCGGATACCTTTTCTGCGGTTCCTTTGGGAACTTTGACGTCATATACTTTGGCATGTGGCGGTGTGCAGCCGCGAATCAATTCAGGGTTTAAGCGGGCGATGTAACTCATAGAATATCCTGTTATTTCTGAGAGTTCATCAAAGGTCGTGAACGTATTCACGCTAACAACCTCGTATGATGAATCGGCCTGAGAAGGTTTATCAGTTTCGAGACAATATTCTTGCCTGTTTTTAGCCATAACCAAAGCGGCCAGAAATTTGGGAACATATGACCGGGTTTCTTTTTTAATAGGCATTTGGGGGGTTATATCCCAGAAGGTTTTCACCTGTGGATAGCGTTTCGTGATTCTTATGATAGTGCCCTCTCCGGCATTGTAAGCGGCGCATGCCAGCAGCCAGTCATCAAAGATAGAGTGGAGGTGATTGAGATATGCTGCGGCAGCAATCGTTGATTTTTCAAGATCCCGGCGCTCATCGATCCACCTGTTCACGGTAAGTCCATAGCGCCTGGCGGTTTTTGGCATGAACTGCCAGTAGCCTGTGGCGCCTGCATAAGAAACTGCATTCGGATTGGCACAGCTTTCTATCAGACATAAGTATACCAGATCGGTTGGCGTCCCGTGTTGTACAAATAATTGCTCCATCTTGGGTTGTAACAGCTCAAATTTATATAGATATTTATCAAAGTAAGGCCGGTTTTTGCCGGAATACTGCTCAATCCAGTATTGGACCTGTGGTGTTATTTCAAAATTCAGGGTATATAGGGGCGTCAAAATTTCAGGACATACTTCTTGTGTATCAGTGGGAGGCGGGTGTTTTTTTTTGATTACCTGAAGATCTTCTTCCGGTTCAGGAAGGGTGTTCGTGTTTTCTTCCTCATACGTTTGGCTGATTTCAGGCATATTCAATGCAGGAGGATAGGTTTTTGGGGTTGTATGGGAACATGCACTACAAAAAATCAATAGTATAAACCAAAACCAGTGCACATACTTCATTCAAACCCTCTGTCTTTTGGATTCACACTAATTACACTGTATGGATGAACCCTTCAATGATTATTTTCATCTAAAGTATCGGATTAAATATATGGTTAATTAATGATAACGAATGAAAATAATTAGAGGGGTAAATAAGATATGAAACTTCCGGCACTACCACAAAGTGTACATTCTGATTTGATGGCACGTTTTGAAGGGTTTCCCGTGCTCAGCAGGGAAGAAGAATTCGAGCTTGCCGAAAGGCTAAGTATGCATAACGACGTAGAAGCAGCTCAAAAGCTTATTACGTCAAATTTACGCAATGTTGTGCGGATTGCCATGGATTATGCAGGATATGGATTGCCCATGGAAGATATCGTCCAGGAGGGAACCATAGGCTTGATGATTGCGGTAAAAAAATACGACCCGCACAAGGGATACCGGCTTATGACCTATGCGGTCTGGTGGATAAAGGCCATGATCCACGATCATATTCTGAAGTTTTATTCACAGGTAAAATTGGGTACCACCAAGCTCCAGAAACGTCTTTTTTATGGTCTGAACAAGCTTTCGCAGGAAGAGGATGTGGTCGATGTGAATATTAACAATCAATCTCATGCCCTGTCAGCCAAACTTGATGCCGATCCCAAACAGGTAGAGGAAATCATATCCAGACTCACCTACCGCGATCAGTCGCTGGATAGCCCCATGGCAAGTGAAAGCGACACAAGTTTCATGGATTTTCTTGTTGATACACGTGCGAATCCCGAAGATAAGGTAATTGAAGCGCAAAGGGCGAGCTACGTGAAAAATCAGATAGGTCTGGCTTTGCATAAGCTCTCCGAGCGGGAACAGACCATTGCCCGCAAACGGCTCATGTCCGACAATCCTACAACGCTTGAAGAACTTGGAGATCAGTATAATATATCCAAAGAACGGGTGCGACAGATAGAAAGCAATGTAAAACTCAAACTGAAAAAAGCCCTTGAGGGCCAAATCGAGATGGTGATGTAAGCTCTGGGATTTTTTATGAGTGTGGTCAGGAAAAAGGACTTGCAGAATATTTTGTTTCTCCAGGATAGACTAAATCGGTTGCTGGAAGAGAGCTTAAGGGAATGGGCTGGAGTACATTTCCCGGGCGAATGGGTGCCCCATGTAGATATTTTCGAAGACGATATAAAGATTGTATTGAAAGCTGAATTGTCCGGAGTGAGACGGGAAGATATCATGGTTAATATCAGCGATGGAGTGCTTATTATAAGCGGCAAAAAGCGATTTGAACATGCCGGTCATACGGAGAGTTATCATATGATGGAACGACCGTACGGCAATTTCAGAAGATCGTTCAATATCCCGAATACGGTGGTTGCTGAAAAGATTGATGCAAAATATGAGCGAGGCGTGCTCGAGATTGTACTGAAGAAACATCAGCTCTCAACTAAACGCCAGATTCCGATTTCTGAGGGGTAAGCACGTAGGTATTCAGATATAATGGGCTGAATAGATCAGCTGATGAGTATGTTTCTTCAAGGCTAAACAACGTATCAATAAACTCTTGGGCTGAGACTGTTTGCATATAATAAAATCTTCCCTTGTCCGCAAGTATTATTCTAAGAATTTTTATGAGTTCTTTTCGCGGGGAGAATGCGCGCGAGATGACCGCATCGAATCTGTGCACGGTTTGTCTGAGAGGGTCTTTTTCCAGCAGTTCAAAATTTGTAAGACCAAGCAATCCTAGGACATGCCGCAAAAACTCACACTTATTATGACTGCGTTCTATCATGAAAACAAAGGAATCGGGATGGGTCAGCGCAAAGGGTATCGCCGGAAAGCCGGCCCCGCTGCCAAGATCGGCAATGATGGGTTCTTTGATATGC
>JAFGIF010000313.1 GCA_016929755.1 Deltaproteobacteria bacterium
TAATTCTTCTTGTACTCGTCCGATTGTGTATCTATTCTTGTTTCAAAAATATCCATGATGCTTTTGTCCTATACGCTATTAATGTTAATATAAAATATTGCTATATTCATATGT
Source organism: Deltaproteobacteria bacterium (assembly GCA_016929755.1). GTDB lineage: Bacteria > Desulfobacterota > Desulfomonilia > UBA1062 > UBA1062 > JAFGIF01. The sequence goes on from JAFGIF010000313.1 coordinate 115, forward strand.
TGAATCTAATTCAATTTAATATCAACATTTAATATAAGCGTCAAGTCATTTTTTCGGTTTGATTGATAGAGATATAAGATCAATATCGTTGATGAAATATAATAAGATTCGTATGCGGTCATACTCCCTCGCTCCCCTTTCTAAAAGGTGGATTTACCCGCAAGAGAGAAACAGATTATTTTATCGCGGACAGGAAGGCCAATACTCCGGCTGTAACGGGCTCATTACTGGCCTGGAGTATTCAAAGGGCATTGCAGGGGCACGGTGGATAGACGTAGGGGCAATGGGACTTATAGTATTTTCTCTATGGTTTGACGTAAAGAGTAAGAGCTATGAGACATACATTCTTATTATTAGTACACCTTGTGGTTCAACTTCTCCGACAGAAAGGGCCGAATACACAATTTTGGGGCACTTTAAGAGAGTTCAAACAGTTGATCATCGTATTCGGTAGCCATGTTACGCTAATTGGATTAAAGCCGATCTCAAGCCCTGCGCGTTTCATCAGCATAGCCTTGATTATTGAACCTTCTGTCTTTCTTACACAACCTTCATGATTCGTGATTTTTATCCTTTTGTGCCAAATAAAGACCTGAATAGTAATTTCGGCCGTATCTGATCGTGAGATCATCCCTTTTTAGTTCCGTCATCCTTGCTTCAATCTCGGCTTTTTTCTCATCGGGTTCCGTCAGGTTCAGGGTAGCATAAAGGCCATCCATGATCGCCATGAATTTATTGAAGGGAAAACCAATGGCCAACTCGTCATCTCCCCACCCACTCATAAATCGTGTACCGGAACAGAGAAGCGACACATTGATGGAATTACTCTCAAAGGGGGAGGCCGTGCATTCCGAGCATATCGCCTGATTCCCCGACATTTTATATGATGTCGTGTAGCCGTAGATATGGGTGTAGGCCTGAACTACTTTCATGGCCGTATAAGGGTTGCTGACAATCAAGACAACATCCGGATCGTCTTCATAATCCTCAAGGGATTTGACCATAACGCCGTGGGCTTTGTGTTGACACAAAGTCATATGCTGCCGAATGTTTTTGGAAATGGTCAAGTCCTGGTACAGGCCCAGGCTCCGGTAATGACGACCGGAAGAAAAAAATTCGTCCGGTTCTATGATGCCGAGCGTCCGCGCGGAAGATAAACAGCCGAAATTTTCATACACAGCCTTGACTTTTTTGCCGGACATGGCCCTCTTTACCATGACACAGAAGGGCATTTTATTCGTCAAGGGTTTTGCATCCGCTTTTTCAAATTCGTCTTGATCAAACAAAAATCTGACGCCGACAATTTTTCTTTTCAGCTTCAGGGCGCAATAGGCTTTTTCGAGGGTGTCTTGAATTTTCTTTTTATTTGTGATCATGCTCTCACCATTTATGGATAAAGGGTATACTTGCCTTTGAAATGATCCTGGAACTTTTTTCTGTATTTTTCGGATCTCAAGGTTTTCATGGCTTCTTTGGTCCACTCGGCGTCAAGATCCTCGCCCCTCACGATGAGGCCGAGTGCGTAAGCCTTATTTTGAGAATCTTCGAACAGAAAGCCTCGGGGGTCTATCTTTCCCGCTTCGCTGACCATGTATGCCGTGGATATGATGGCATCGACATCATGAATGCTGCGAGCGGTTTGCGTGATCTCTGTTTCAATGATAGTGATGTTTTTGGGATTGCCTTTGATGTCGAGCACGGTATAAAAAATATCGCTCTTCTCCTTCAGAGAGATAAGGCCGGCTTCCTGCAAAATGATCAGGCTCCGGCTCATGTTGGTGGGATCACCCGGGACCGCAATCTTCGCATTCAGGGGGATTTCATCCAGAGATTTGTATTTCGTCGAATAAATTGCGAAAAAAGAATGAAAATAATAGGGTTTCACCATTTCCAGATTGCAGTTGTTTTCTCTATTGAATGTCAAAATCCAGGGCCGGTGATTGGCAATGAGACCATCAATGCTATGGTCTTTCAGGGCGGTTGCCGGGAGTTGATTTGCGTCGAACATCACAATTTCCACTTTGTATCCCAGTGGTTTCAATCCTTCCCTGATCCACTGGAGCATGGGTTCCGAATAGGCAAGACAGCCAAGTTTGAGATCTTTGCCTTCTTTCGTCTGTGGCGTTTTTTCGCAAGCAGAAACAGACAAGCATAAGATCATCGCTAAGGGCATGATTATACTTTTGTAAAAAGATTTGTTCATATTTGATTCTCCCATCAATAAAATTTATAAAATTCTTTTGTATAACCAATCCCCTGTAATCTGTATGGCCTGAACCATAAGAAAGAGAATGATGACAGAGGTATAAAGAACCGTGTTGTTGAAACTCTGATACCCGTAATTCAGCGCCACCGCTCCGATACCTCCCGCTCCCACGGCTCCTGCCAAAGTGGTTGCCGACAGGAAAGTGATGGCTGAAAGCGTCGTTCCGGAAACAATCGAGGGCATCGCCTCTTTCACCATGACCTTTGTAATGATTTGCCAGTCGGAGGCGCCAAAAGAACGAGCGGCTTCTATCAACTGTTGATCTATGGCCTTCAAGCTGTTTTCCATAATTCTTGCCATAAAGGGCGTAGCTGCAATGGTAAGGGGGAAAATTGCGGCCGTTTCTCCGATAGATGTGCCCACAATCAACCGGGTTAAGGGGGAAATAGCCACAATCAAGATGATAATGGGAAAAGACCGGATACTGTTGACGATAAAATCAATAACCTTATACCTGGATGGCACCGGCCGTAATCCCCGGGGACCGTATAGAACCAGCAGGATGGCAATGGCGAAGCCTAGAATAAAGGAAAGAATCATCGAGGCTGTAAGCATTCTCAATGTCGCAAGTATCGATGGCGCAATAATACCATCAAAATATTTCCACCAATATGCAAGATAATTATTTAAAATCATTTACTACCGTTTCTTTATCTCGGTATACATCCCTTTACCGGTCTTTGTTACAAGGCACCTCTTTCAGACGGCGCATTTGAATACAGAACTTGGTTCGTGTATGATCTGCCATATTGCATGTCGGGCGACCAAGTATCTCTCCACATCTGGAAAATCGTTCTCGGAAAAAGAAAGCCTCAGATTGTCTGGACTTGTATCACCCAATCCGGTTTTCCCACCTGTAATGGCGAGTTCGATACCAAGATCGCAGGCTATCTGGCCCGGCAGTCTATTATCGGCCGAAAGGGATATCGTTACGATTCGGCCTTTTTCTATCTCCATGGCGTGCTTTTCGCCCAGAAGATTCTTGAGAGCCATGGGTTGTTGCCGGAAGATTTCCCTTACAGGACCTTTACTATCCACCCGGCCGTTTTCAAGGATGGCCACTTCATCACAGGCGCTTGAAAGTACAGACATTTGGTGGGTGACCACTACGATGGTAATGCCCATCCTGTTGTTTATTCGTTGCAGCAGTGCAATAATCTCTTGGGCAGTCTTGGGATCAAGGGCCGATGTTGCCTCATCACACAGTAAAATTTTGGGCTCCAGGGAAAGCGCCCTGGCTATGGCCACCCTTTGCTTCTGCCCGCCGGAAAGCGCCCTTGGTTTTTGCCCAATTTTCTCCGATATACCAACAAGTGCCAATAAATTTTTGACTTTTTTGTCAATGTCAAATGCATTATATTTCCAGCATTTGAGTGGAAGGGCAACATTGTCATATACGGTCAGCCGCTCAAGAAGTGAAAAGTTTTGAAATATCATACCGATATTTTTTCTGAAAGCACTCAGGCTTGTTGATGGTAATCCTCTTACATCCACCCCATCCACTATCAGATTCCCATCATCATAGGACTCAAGCCCGTTTATGCACCGCAGGAAAGTGGATTTACCTGTTCCGCTTCGTCCGGCCAGTCCGTATATGCTTCCCTTTTTAATGTGTAAATCCACCCCGCAAAGAACATTCAGTTTTCCGAAGGATTTGTTAATATTACGGGCAATGATCATTTTTCGGTTAGATCTCCCTCCACTCCGACAGTCTCAATCATGGTTTCCAACCCTCCCTTCGTGTCCATCCTCTGTATTGGGACGAGGTGTTCATCCCTCAAAATACAGTGTATAGAACCCACCGGACCGCCTAGACCACGATTGAAGGTTTTGAAATAATTTTCATTCAAAGTATGAATTTCAGATTTCACATGACTCTTCCTTACAGATATTTTTCCTATCATCATCTATAAAGTCGGTTTTCTCCGGTGTAATTAGCACTCTTTTTTGCCGGGATAAAAAGCGCTTGGTGATAAAACCCAGTGCACCGGCAGACGCGGTGGTATAATAAGGTATAGTTTGAATATCCAGACCAACGGCGTTAATTAGTGTTGTTCCGTTGTTCGAAATGACCAAACTCGCAGAGAAGTTGACTGAAGAGAAACCATTTGGGAAAGTTCAATAGACCATTATGCAACTGTTATTCAAGTTACGGTCGTTTTCAATGACCCCTTTTTCCCAATATCAGCATTTTTCTCTTTATGCTCTTTTATACTCACTATATTACAGATCAATCCGCAATTCCCTATCTCTTCCCCAAACCCGAATAAAAGAGAGCGGCTGATTTTAGTTTATTGATATAAACAGTTACATCAGGCCAACGGATATTAAGACCTGTCAACACGCGAGCACCTTGTATATTCAACTTTGGTATATGTCAAATTCAAAATAACTATATGCATATGGGCTTCATTAAAATTTTGCATACTATTTATCAATAGATATAATGATACCAATGGAGAAATCGACATTGGTCGTGGTACCAAAGCAAAACGGTTGATTTGTATATTAATCGCAGTCGTACTATATGCTCTCAATATTTAATGCTTTTTACAAAGAGTCATCGTCAAACGACAAGATGCCGTTGGAAGAGACTCATCTGTCCGGATATATATGGGGTTTCTTCATTTTTTATCGCCCGGCGAGGAGCCGTAACGCTAAATCCCTCTCTTTACGAAATGCGGCGCGCAAATCGCCAGGGCATTGAATATACGTCACGCTTTCCTTCGCCCGAAAAATATGATAAAAGTGCGCAGCAACACGGGTGGATTTACCCACGAAAGAGGA
>JAFGIF010000066.1 GCA_016929755.1 Deltaproteobacteria bacterium
CTGGCATTCACCAGTATCGGCATCATTTCAATCGTGGCTATTACCGCACGTTTCTTTATCCGAGCTACGGCAAAAACAGCTGTACCTACGAGGGTAAAATAGTTTTAACAATAATGTCGAGCTGCCTGTTTTTTAAGGGTGCCAACCCTGGTTATTCATCATTATGCTGATCCGCTTATTTCTCTCCAGTGCAGAATCGATACTGCAGGTGCAATTCCCGGGCCCAGTGCTTGATTATCGAGGACATGATACATGCATTATCGCCAAAAGTCTGGCCGCAGATCATAGAGGAACTTGTCCGTCATATTTGCTGATAAATTTCTTTTTGGGTAAGATTCAAGACAGATGTTCCCTTCTAATCAATTCCCATGCCCAAAGTTGGTCGCGCAGTAGAATTTTACGTGAAGGCTTATGTGGTATACGCCTGATCTATAGCGCTTGGCTAAGACCATCAAAGATGGATACTGCCTGTACAGCAGTAGCGCCATACGCATCGGCCCCCATTTCATCCTTGAGTTGTTCTGATGTGCAGGCACCTCCGATGACAATTTTGAGCTGATCCCGCAGGCCTGACTCTGTGGCAATATCGACAACATCTTTGATGCTTGTGACCATGGTGGTCAGCAGGGCCGAAAGACCGATCATTCGTGCTCCCGAGATCTTTGCCGTTTCGATTATTTTGCTTGCCGGCACATCGACTCCCAGGTCAAGTATTTCGAACCCATTAGCCTTGAGCAGCATGCCGACAATATTTTTACCGATTTCATGAATGTCGCCCTGAACCGTTGCCAGAATAATCTTGCCTTTCTTGCCGATCAGACTGGGATCCATTTTATCCTCCAGCAGGGGCATGGCTTCGTGTACCACTTCGCCGGCCAGGATGAGGTCGGCCAGGAAATACTCACCTTCCTCAAACTTCTGACCAACGATTTCCAATCCCTTGCTGATACCTTCTTCAATGATTTCGAATGGAGAGATTCCCTCTTCAATGCAGGCCTTGACCTTATCCTGAATGCCATCGATATCAAGCTCATCGACTGCCTGCTGAATTGCATAGATTGATTCTTTCATGCCATTCTCCTTTTTCAAGCAACGAAATTATGAATATTTTATGACACATATTTCAAATATCCCTCATTGACTTACCCGCGGGTATTTGCCGTATGCATGCGCTGCATCAAGCATAACCCTCAACTTATGAGCAGGTATCGAACTCAGACTGTGTACCGGACCTAGAATAAATTTTCCACCCGGAGCCAGGTTCTTTATCAGATTTTTCACATGATTTTGTACCTCCTCATCCCGGGAACGCTCAGTGAGAAGATAATCGACTCCAACACCGCCGATAATTGTGACTTCATCACCGTGGGTCTTTTTTTCCTGATATATGTCAACATTGGAGGTATTCTCATAGGCATGCAGGCCATCAACACCCCACTGGATGAAGGTATCGAAGAGCAGGGTGTTGTCGCCACAGGAATGCAGTATGTATTTTGCACCCCGGTCATGGACCAGTTTAATGATTTTTTTATACGGTTCTCCGAAGAGTTTGTCGATCAATCGGGGGTTCATCATCGGCCCGGTCTTGAAGGCAAAATCATCAGATTGCAGGATGACCGGGACTCCGGCATCAAGCATCGCGATAGCGGTTTTCAGACACAGTTCTTCATTCAGTTTGATGAATCGGTGTATTATTTCCGGTTCTTTCCTGACCCACAACGCCATTCTCTCGAATCCCAGTGACCACAGGATCGTTTCCTGAATGCCGTAGGCCGAAGCCTGCCCAAATAGACAGATCTTATCCCCGTATTTTGAAACCATCTTTTTATAAAATTTATATGATCTGTGGGCAACCTCGTCGGGATCAGGCCAGTAGGGCCATGACTCAAATTCGTCACGGGAAGTAATACCAGGCTCGCGGTACATGTAGGTCATGTTTCCGAATCCGTCAGGCTGAAGGTCGTAGATGGAACCTGAGAATCGTACCATCGTCTTGGAATCCTTGACAATAAAGGTTTCTTCATACATTCCCCAGGTTGCGTCGAATCCCAGTTCTACAGCGGCCCTGATGCGTTTTTCCATGGCCTTGTTGAGCAGCGGTTGAAAAATTGGTTTGGTAAGCATATGGCCCCAGCGCTCCAGTGCGTAGGTACTAACGAAATTTCTGAACATGGTTTCCTGGGGAACCGGCGGTTTGCCGAGCACTTCATTAAATGTCCGGTCTTCAAGCATGGCGCAGAAAGTAGGTACTCTGTCGATCTTTCTGCCCTCGAGACATGCCATTATTCGTTCGATCGGACCCATAAAAGTCCTCCTTTTAAGGTATTACAATAAAACCAGGAACGTGGTCTTACTTAAAGCAATATAGCATAGTTGTTTTGAAGGGGGTAGGTGGAGATTATCTTGTTTTTTTTGAAATAAAACCGAAGATTGAGAGGTATTGTAAGCAACCCTTGCCGGAAGCCTTTGAACGCAAATGTTTATTTAACCACATGGTGTATCTACGGGGAAAATATTGGTATACGTAATACTGGCTCTCTATTCAGCCATCATATGTGTCAGGAAACATCGAAACTGTAATTTTAGCGTAGGGTGCTTGTTACGAAATCAATTCAACGCTGATAGATCTTCCGATAACGATGTGTTTGATCGAGCTCAAGGGAATGATGAAGATTTCTTCCGAACTGGGAGATTCGCAAAGGACAAAGTCTTCATCTACTTCTTTTACCACCAGTTCATGATCACCCAACATGAATCGGTTCATGTTTTTATTGAAATATTCAAAAAATTTCATGTCAGCCTCCTTTATTGTTTGTGTTATCTTCATTTCATGAACTTTACTGGTGCATGATTCTTTCCAGGGTAGCCTAAAGAACAACAACTGTTCCAAGTTAAAAATCATTGTAAAATCATCACATTCTCAATAAGATAATCGGCCTATAGCCATATACTAAGTGTATACGGGTTAAAGTCAATCTTTTACGCAATAAC
>JAFGIF010000067.1 GCA_016929755.1 Deltaproteobacteria bacterium
AAGCTCCCGAAAGCCCACCAACAAGTTGAACAACCTGTAAGCCCAGATGTCAACTTTTACTTATAAAGACATTTAAAGCATTCCCAGGGCATTCTAAATATTGCTGATTTTAAGATGGTTGTATCCGGGGTTGCAAAAACATTTCAAATCCTCCATTTTATGTCAAAGCGTAAATTTTTTTTCAGGCGGTATTTGAAAAACCATTTGGAGATTATAATGAGAAAAACGAAATCAAAGCTTATCTATGTATTACTGATATTTCTGATTCTGGTGATTGCTGGCGCAATTTTCTTTTATCTTGAATGGGAGGACCCTCAGATCAAGCTGGCTGAAGATTTTGAAATGATCGGACGGCAAAAACAGATATCTATTACCTTCACCGATTTGAAAAGCGGCATACGTAATTACCAGGTATCGCTTGTTCAGGATGATCAGGAATACACGGTAACTGAAGCCGAATTTCCCCAGATGGGCACATTTGAAAGGACTGTCGATATTGATCTCGTACCACAGAAGCTAAAGGTAAAGGACGGGGAAGCAACGTTTATCGTTAAAGTGACAGATTTCTCACCCTTGAGAAATTCTGCGATGATTCAGAAGAAGGTGGTTATTGATTCCATTCCACCCAAGGTATCCCTGGTCAGTACCGCCCATTATGTAAACCCGGGCGGCTCCTGCCTGGCAATTTATACGGCATCGGATGATGTTGTCCTGAGTGGTGTGAGGTGCGCAGATGTTTTATTCCCGGGCAACCTTACGAAACTCAGTGATAAACCTTGCTACGTCTGCTATTTTGCGATCCCCATGGACGTGCAGAGCTCTACTTCCATGAGCGTTGTCGTACAGGACAAAGCCGCCAATGAATCTGTCGTCGAGATCCCTTTTTATGTACGAAAGGGCAAAGGGTTTCGCAACGATACGGTTCGCATCAGCGAAAAGTTTATCGACCGCAAGGGCGCTCAATTCCAATCGAAGGATACCTCTCTTGCAGGAAAAACACCATTGGAGATGTTTGTGTATATTAATGAAACACTTCGCATGGCTAACGCCCAGACTATCCAATCCATATGTCTCAAGTCAGAGGGCCAGAATATGTGGCAGGGTGCCTTCATCAGAATGAAAAACGCCGCGACCATGGCTCGATTCGGCGATAAGCGCTCCTACACATTTCAAGGGCAGAAAATCGGAGGGAGCATTCACTTGGGTATCGACCTTGCATCAACCCAGCGGGCACCGATACAGGCCGCCAACAGCGGTATTGTTCTGTTCGCAGATAATCTGGGTATTTACGGAAATACGGTTATCATAGATCACGGGCAGGGTATAGCCAGCCTGTATGCCCATTTGAACACAATTAAAATCGAAAAGGGCCAGCACATAGACAAAGGGGAAATCATTGGAAATTCCGGTGCAACCGGATTTGCCGGTGGCGACCATCTGCACTTCAGCATGCTGGTGAACGGAGTTTTCGTTGATCCGATTGAATGGTGGGATCCGCACTGGATTCATGACAATGTGGAATTGAAACTTGATCAGGCCCGCCAGGCGCTGTAAAAGAATACATCATGGAAAATATGCTACTCAAGTCGGATATTCCGACCTGGGCAGCATATTTTGAACCAACTCTCAAAAACCCAGCGGTTTTCAGTCGGGAAATTTATCCTGATACAGCGAGATGACGGCCTGTGTGTTACCGGGAACACTCCAGGTTCGGCGGATGAGCCTGCCCGGGGTCGTTCCGGTCAGCTCTCCATTTTCGACCACGACTTTTCCGTTCACGATCACGTAGTGAATGCCCTCGGGCGGCAGATCGAGTTTTCCGAGCTCGGGTTTTGCCCGGTCAATTATAGTATCCGGATCGAAAACAGTAATATCCGCATCACAGCCTTGCTGCAGCCGCCCCTTCCTGTCGAGGCCCAGCCAGAGTGCCGGTGCAATCGTGGCCTTGAACAGGGTCTCCTTCATGGGTATGGCGTTTTCAGTTCGTGACCAATGACCAAGGAGTCGTGAGAAGCAGGCATATGTGCGGGGTTGCACGTCAACTTCACCGCTGGTTTCGTTCCTGGAGACCGAGCCGTCATTACCGATAAATACAAAGGGGTAGGTGAGTGCCAGCATGGTACTTTCGGGGTCTACAATATTACACCAAACAGCAACGCTGTATGAGTCGGATTCCGGCGGCGCACTGGCCCTGCTTTCACTGAAGGCCTGAACCAGATATTCAATCTGATCGATGTTTTCGAATGTCTGGTATGCCTCCATATATAACTGCCCGTCGACATAGACATTTTCGGCCAGCCAGAACTGCCCGGGCTCAAGCCCGGTAAGCAGCATCAACAGTTTGACCGGGATTTCACCGAAACGGGTAAGTGCATATAAATCATTTTTGAAAGTATCATAACCGATAATGTCTGCTGCCAGTGGAAGGCTTTGCTCCACGATTGCCGCCTGGATGGTTTCCAGTGCCCAGTGAGTAGAATCATTATAGGCCATGTCAGTCAGGTGCGAGACGATATAGGGGATGTCTGCTTCACGGCAGGTATCGATGGCCTCTATAAGGCTGTCTTTGAACAGGATTATATTAATGAGGTCATAGAATTCCTGAACACAGGGATTGTCTCCCTCGTACTCCCAGAAGACATTGCGCAGATTTATGAGCATCTGCCTGATATGGCTGGCCGCCATACCGCCTGAGGAACGGCTGGTTTTGGCTAGTTCGATCATGGCGTTTTTCGTGGTGCCGGGATCGTAGAATGAACCGTACGATATACCGAATGAACCGACTGCAAGGTCGCGCTCGAGAAATGTCAGCATGTCTGCAATCTGATCGTCGGTTTCCTCCTGTCCGAATCCGCAGCCGGCCTCGCGACGCAGGGTAATGTTGCCGCTCAATGTGGCGTAATTGTTATACAACGCTTCGTTCTGCTCTACCTCGTCCAGGAATTCAGGCAGGGTTTGGATGAGTTCGCCGTTGTCAAGGCTGTCTTGCGGTATAATTATGGTCTTGGTGGGCGAAATGCCGCA
>JAFGIF010000068.1 GCA_016929755.1 Deltaproteobacteria bacterium
AATAACGGGGATCTGATCGAAAGTATCATCCTTGCCTTTGATACGCGCGTCGATCACCCGTGAAACTTCCCTGCCTGCCCCGATCGCATCGGTAATCAGGCCCAGCCTGACGCTGTCGCCGATGGCAAAAACCTGGGGGTCACTGGTCTGGTATAAATCGTTCACCTCGATAAAGCCGCGTTCTGTCTTTATGTGTTCCGGCAGAAAACCCAGGTCCGGTTTATCACCAATCGCAATAACAACAGTGTCCGCACCAAGGAGTTCACCACTGGTAAGCAGAACTCCCTCATTGGTGATTTCCCTGGTAAAAACCGGCCAGATAAATTTTGCACCGGCTGCCTCTGCCGCCTGTCTTTCCGTACCGAATGATGCAGGTTCCTGAATATCAATCAGACTTATTTCCTCAGCTCCGAGTCTGCCGGCCTCGCCGGCAACATCACAGCCGACATTGCCGGCTCCGATAATCACTACTCGTTTCCCGACAGCCATGCCCTGGGATTTTGAATTCCTGAGGAAATCAAGAGCAGTAATTGCTCTCTCGTGACCTTTTATCGCAAGTGTTTGGGGTGTTTGTGCCCCGACAGCTATAACCACAAAATCATTTTTTTCTTTTATTTTGTTGAATTCCTTTTTAGTAAGCTCATCCTTGAGCTCAATGTGTTCAACCTTTTCCCTGATCCTCTTGATTTCATGTTCCACCACATCCTGCGGTATACGGGATTGTGGGATAACACTTGAGATTTTCCCCCCGAGCTGAGTGTTTTTATCATACACAAATGGTTCATGACCCATAAGCCATAGTTGCCATGCAACCGACAGACCTGCCGGACCGCCGCCGATAACAGCTATACGCTTACCGGTTTGAGTAAGAGGTTGTGGAGGTTTGGCTTCTTTGCTGGCCTTGCCCAGCAGCGATATATCTACAGCCGGCATATATTCCTCTGAACGTGTACAGTGCTGCATGCATAGCGCCGGACAGAGATAGCCACATACGGTTGCCGGTAACGGCGTATATTCAAGAGCCAGATCGACAGCCTTATCAAGATTGCCCTTGCGGATAAGATCCCATCTCTTCTGCACGGGAATTCCGATCGGGCAGTGTGCCTGACATGGGGGGAGATATTTATGATTTTCCCATGAAGGTTTGAACCGACGCAGATTTCCGCTGGTAATGACCGGTATCTGGCTTCTATCGATGTCGGTTAGATCACCCAGCAAACCGCCTTCTCCGAGTTCTTTATCCCATATCTCGTCGCGAAACTGATGAATTGAACGCCGTGTCTCGAACTTTTTTTCATGGGGCTTTAATGCCTTGATAAGCTGCCAGGCATCACGTTCGGAAGTTAATAGTTCAAACAGATCGCTACGACCTACCAGATCGAGAAACGTTTGCATGTTTGAAGTCAGCCAATTCCAGTATGCATCGGTGATGGCAACTAATCTGGCGTCTGACTCTGAAAACCCGTGATGCCCCCCCCGGAAAAATATTTCGCCTCCGACCATACCGACACAGGGTCGATCTCCTAATATATTTTCACGATAATGAGATCCAAGGCCACAGATGACAGCCCTACCGCCGGCCATAAACTCGGCAAAGGAATCTCCCACACCCCCTAAAACCCAGAGTTCCGGAGGTTCAAACCTGGGATTATGCTTGGTCATGGTCATGCCCCGCGCCCCGATATCACCGGCAATATAAATCTTGCCCTGGGCCATGGCATTGCCTGCTCCGTTGGTCGCATCTCCTCGCACGACAATATGCGCTCCGGCGTTCAACCAACCGACATCGTCACTGGTCGGCCCAAGGGTTTCAATAAACGTGTTAGGGAAACCCATAGACCCGAGTCGCTGACCGGGGGCGCCACTCACCGTGATATGAACCCGGTTATCACCCGCATTCCAGAGCCTTCCCCCGATGCCATGCTGTCCATAAGCCTGGACCTCGATATTCAGATAACCGTTTTCGACAGCCCTTTGGATGCGATCCTCAAAAATCCTTGATTCAACGCGCTGGCCATCTTCTTCGCCGGAGATTACAATCTTACCCGGTTGACTCATAGTATCTCCTGGCCAACAAATTTGTATGGTTTATTAATAAACATTATCCTCATCTCTAGTATTCATCTTTCTAAACAACATGCTTGACGTTAAGCCTGTCGGCCACATGGAAATCAGCAAATCCAAGCGCATCAGACATGCCGATCGGAAGTGAGGTTGAACGTCCAAGCGGCGCCAGGATTTTTTTCAACTCTCTATCAAACTTCAGGTACACATCTACTACACGCTGAGCCACATCTTCCGGATTAAGCCTTCGGTATAAGCGAGGATCCTGGGAAGTAATTCCTTTAGGGCACAGATTAATATTGCAGATATTACAGCGGTCACTTTCAGAACCCAGACATCCGGCAGCAGCCTGCATAATATATTTTCCTACCTGAATCCCGCTTGCCCCAAGCATGATCAAGGCCGCTGCATTGGCAGCCAGATTACCGTTTTTGCCAACGCCTCCTCCGGCAAAAAGCGGAATCTCGTTCTGCATTCCAATTTTCACCAGGTTCAGGTAAGCGTCACGGATATTGCTCGCAATGGGGTGTCCCATATGATCCATCGACACGTTATATGCTGCCCCGGTTCCACCATCTTCACCGTCGATGGACAATCCTGCGGCATATGGATTACGAGCCAGGTTATTGAGAACCGCCAGAGCGGTAGTAGTTCCTGAGATCTTGGGATACACCGGAACCCTGAAACCCCAGGCCATATACATGGACTGAATCATCTTTGCCACAGCCTCTTCAATTGAATATTTTGTCTGATGAGTGGGAGGACTGGGCAAACTCACCCCGGCAGGAACTCCCCTGATAGTGGCAATCAGCTGATTGACCTTGTGCCACATCAACAGACCACCGTCTCCGGGCTTTGCTCCCTGACCATACTTGATTTCGATGGCACACGGGTCTTCCTTCATTTCCGGCAGGGCATGAATTATCTCGTCCCAGCCAAAATAACCGCTTGCAATCTGAAGAATGACATATTTCAAAAAGCGCGACCTCAGAAGCCTGGGCGGACAGCCGCCTTCCCCGGTACAGATCCTGACCGGCATGCCAACTTCCTCATTGAGGTAAGCTACGCCCATCTGCAGACCCTCCCACATGTTAGGAGACAAGGCGCCGAATGACATACTGCCGATGATAAGGGGGTATATCTCCCGTACCGGTGGTATCCATCCGTTATCCCGGGCAGCCGCAAGAGCGTCTTCAGGGGCAAGTATACGCCCCAGAAGAGTTCTCAATTCAAACTCATGACGAGCGGCATCGAGAGCCGGATCTGTCAGCATCGAAATTCTGATAAACTTTGCCTGGTCCAGTACGCTTTCCGAACTGTTGCGGCGTCCGCCACGACGGCGGGGTTCGCCATCGATATCGACGTGAAATCGCAGCTTGGATATTTCTTCATTGTGCACAGGAATAATTGCATCATTGGGACAGACCAGATTACACATCCCACATCCTACACAGGCATGGACCGGATCTGTTTTTTGTCTTATTCCATGATATATCCCATAAACATTACCAGGTTTTTCTTCCAGCCCAAGCGGCACATTCACTATCCTTTTTCTATGCACACCCAGTTCTATGGCCCTTACCGGACATACAGCGGTGCACTTGCCGCACAAGGTGCATTTATCCTTATCCCAAAGGATGAGCCAGTGCAGATCTTTTACACTTAAAGTGGACGGGTGCAGAGTTCCCATTGATTTCTCCTTTTTACTTCCATCCGCCCGGAATCAACATATATGGTATCGTATTTCATCGGTTGAGCATCATAGTTCTTTTCCCGATACGGTATAGCCTCATCGAGCCCGCACATCTCGGAAGCAAAGGCAAACATTCCCGGCTTGCCTCCGACTACACCCGGACGAAGTTTTTTGCTGTCCTGAACCATGAAAAGAGTTTTATCCGGCAGACAGCCGATTACACAGTTTGGTCCGTCGATGATCAATGGACGCAGGCTGTGTTTCAGAGTTTTCAAAAAACTTCCATCAGGATGATTATCTATCTCATGATCTTTAAGCGGGGTAATTATGTGTTTGTAGGCATCAATACCCAGCCCTAGTTTTGTAATCGTGTAATGCAGAATATGGGTGAACACTTCCGAATCGGATTGATAGCCAAAATAACCCGGCTGATTTCTGGAGGTAAGAAATTCCCGTATGGGAACGAATGCCGTATTCTCACCGTTTGTCATACTGGCGACTCCCTGAATAAAAAACGGATGACAGGCGTAGAGTGTAATGGCGTAGTTTGTATTCTGTCTGCCCTGGGCCATGATAATTCGAGACTGCAGGCCCCTGCGATCCAATCCGAGATACTCGGCTATTTCCATTGGATCCCCAACTTCCTTGATCATGACAACATCCGGCCAGAAGCTGAAAACCATCATCGATCCGTCTTGTTCACCCATAAGGCTGAGTTCAACCCTCATCAGTACCAGTCGATTGGCGATTTCCGCTTCATCGAGACCCTCCCATTCATATGGGTATTCGTACACTCGTATCAGATAAATATCCCGTTTCGGAGTACCCTTGGGTGGTTCTTTTGTAGGCCTGATAGAAAGCTTATATTTGGTCAGAAATCCGCGACTCATCATATACTGATCCAATTTCTTAATTCCCTCCTGGGAAAATATTCCAGAGAGAATGGGTGAATTTTTAAAGGGTTCGAGCTCGCCACCCATGTCGGTCATGAACAATCCGACACCAGAGCCGTCATGTCCTTCTTTCATCACATTCAGTGACCGTAAAGCGACTATGGGGGAAAGCGGCTCATCGCTTGTTACGGCAAACAGACGACACATGTATTCTCCTCCTCTGACTTTTAGGTATTATTATAGAGCGAAAAATATGCCAAAAACCCTCGATGGATTTATTATTAACAACTTATTCAATGTTGAACATATACATTAACTTAACTCTCTGTTTTATCAATTTAATTTATTGACTTTAAAATACTGAAAGCCCTATGAAAAACTTTGATCATGAAATACTGCTCGGATATTGACTGCCAAAATTGTGCAGCTGCCGTTATTTGGCACAATATTGTTCCGCCAACTGATTGATTAGATAAAACCAATGTTAAAAACGACATAGAATCTTGTCAAAAGTAAATATATTTTATGGTGATACCCCTCATGCGGCAAAATAGCTCATAATCTTCTGTGAAACGACGTCTGCCACGATACGCAATCCTTTGGCCTGTACGTCATACACTCTCACGACATTCTGGTATACGGTCCGATCAGGCAAAAGCTCAGCCAGGTGATTCTGCAGGCTGTTGATCAAATCGATATTGAGAAAAACGCCCTTTTCCCAAGGGAAAATGGCTATATAGAAAATATTGTTTTCAACCAGATCCTGGAAAAAATGGGTTCCAAACGAAAGCTCAGGCATCAAATTACCGTCCAGGTCGGCCAGTTCGATCAGCACACTCATCCGATTTATCTCAGAAAAACTAACCGGCACACCTAAAGACGGCGTCGTGGTCCCCCACCGGCCGGGGCCAATTAAAATTGTGGGCAGATCCTCAGATGTCTCAATCTGCCTGTTCAACTCACCTATAAGACGAGCGATGTCGTATTTCCCGCTCAAGGTCAATTCAGTGTATTTTTGAGGGTCAACATGAATGATGCGGTGAAATGCCTGCGAAATGCTGCCGCCCATGAAATTGCCTTCCATTTGAAAGAGTATCTTCTCTTCCGGAACATCTCCGGGAAATTCCACACTTTTCTCCTGCCCAATGGTCTGCAGTGGTCGGCACTGAACCAGGTTCACCTGAAATTCATCTTCCGGGGTAAAGTTGACCGTGAATTCTATATCGACCGGATAATTGTATTGCTTTTCGATTGATTTAAGCATCTTCTGCATAACGGCCGTGAACCGGGAATTGGATAGAAAATCATCGAGGGTGATAATCCAGGCTTCCTGGTCCTTTCTGCCCATCTCTTTAAGTTTTCTGCTGATCTCTTCGTCTTTGATTGCAATGTAGTCCAGCTTTATATCCAGTTTTTCGTTCAACAGATCCATGAATGAAACTGTCTGCAAATCATTTCGGTTAACATCGATCACATCGACATTGCGCTGAGAAAATGTTCGAATATCATCCATGCCCGAGTGCGGCCTTGTCAGAGGATCATCCAACGCAACTACCCGCGGGTAATCGCCTTCTACCCGGTCAACCGCTCTTGTTCCCAGCCCTACTACCAGCCTGAGCATACCGGCTTGGGGATCCATGCCCTTCTTCCAGACAAAGGTATTGTACGACACACCTACACCGGCTAGATCCGGGAAAAAGTAGTGCTTACGATATGACCCGGATACACGTTGGACTAACAACGCCATCTGTTCATCCTGATACTCCAGGCCTCGCTGCAAACGGTAAATCAGGGCATTTTCATTCATAGTGCTGGCAAAAATTCGACGGACTGCGCTAACAAATTGGGCATAGCGTCTTTCCGGGGTACCCTGGTTGGCACA
>JAFGIF010000314.1 GCA_016929755.1 Deltaproteobacteria bacterium
CTCAGGGGCGTCCCCAGATTTTATCTTCTTCAATATCAATTGATGGAGGCAGAAGCTTTTTGTCGGTTTGAAATCCGGCATCCTCCAGGCTGCAGCGTTCGAGAAGCACCTTGCCTTTTTCCACCTTGATCATAAGGGAGCATGGCCTGAATCTGGTTTCGCGTGACAATGCCTGAGATTGCTCTTCGAAATCATCGATATCAACACGAAAGACATCATCGGCGAGTTTCTCAACTTTGCCTGTATAAAGTCCCAGTTCTTCCAACTTAAGAGTGATACTGTTGTCCCGGTTTTCATCGGGGGGAATAAAATCCTGAGATGGTTTATTCGAAGGGGCGCAAACAGGAGAAGGATCCTGTTCCTCGGTAGAGTGTGCCGTACTGATTGACCAGGTGATTGTCAATACGATAACCATCAGCGCTGCCGGAATGACTGTAATATTTTTTTTCATCCTGAATCCTTTCTGTATGGAGATCCTTTTTAATATAATAAGGACGCATGGTGGTTATGTCCATACGGGTACGGCAGAAACGAAGCCCGCATTTATTATCGGATGTTGGTGAAACTCGGGTTGCTTGCAGGATTATTTCTCTAGAATGACGTAAATGAAATTGATGCAGATGTGATATTGAATTGCATTTACACCTATAGTAATTATTATTAGTGTATTTAAGATATGTTATGAGTCTTAATGATTTTGGTTTGTATTTTAATACTTTCAAAACCAATGGGGACATGAATAAAGGCCGATGCCTGAAAAGGGTGCAAGAAGTAGCATGAAAGGAGGAAGTCGGCATGGGTGTGGAGATTCCGGCAGAAGAATTACGTTGTTTTTGCGATCCTCAAATTCTGGATTGTGAAACCAGTAAGGATCTGAAACCCCTCGATACTATCGTTGGTCAGGAGCGGGCTCTTAAGGCCCTGGATTTTGGTCTGGGCATCAGGGATCTGGGTTTTAATATTTATGTTTCGGGTATGCCCGGAACAGGTAGGAAGACCGCGGTAAAGCGCTTTCTTGAAGAAATCGCAAAAGACAAACCCATTCCGGATGACTGGGTCTATGTCAACAATTTTCAGGATAATTATCGGCCCAGGGCACTCTCACTGCCTCCAGGCCGGGCTCAGGAATTTAAAACAGATGTGGAAAATTTTGTAGAGCATGCGCGCACGGAAATCAGGAAGACCTTTGAAAGTGAAGAGTATCAAACGAAACGAGCCGCTACAACCCAGGTGATGCAGCAGAAAAGGGATGAGTTATTCAAGACGATAAACGCAGAGGCGTTGCAGGAAGGTTTTATTATCCAGGCTACTCCAATGGGCATGGCGACCATCCCGATTAAAGACGGGCAGCCGCTCAAGGAGGAGGAATTCCGGCTTTTAAGCCAGGAAAAACAGGATGAAATCACAGACAAGCAGCAGAAGCTGAAAGAACGTCTGAAAGAAGTCGGCCGGCAGTTGATGTCGCTGGATAAGTCCGCGTTTCAAAGACTGCAGGAGTTGGACCGGGAGGTCGCATCCTATACTCTGGATCTTCAGATCGAAGATCTGGAAGAAAAATATCAGGACCTGCCCAGAATAGTAAACTATCTCAAGGATGTTCGCGCTGATATGCTGGATAATCTGTCTTTGTTCAGAATGGATGAACAGCAGAAACAACAGCCGGCCATGGAAATGCCGATTCCCGGCGGCGAAGAATCTCGTTTCAGGAAATACAAGGTCAATGTCCTGGTGGACAATTCGCAGCTTGACGGCGCACCGATTGTCATGGAACTCAACCCGACCTACAACAATTTATTCGGACGCATAGAGAAGGAATCTCAATTCGGAGCTTTCTTCACCGATTTTACCATGATCAGGGAAGGTTCTCTTCACAGGGCTAATGGTGGCTATTTGATCCTGCCGGTTGAGGAAGTGCTGCGCAATATTTTTTCATGGGACAGCCTGAAGAGGGCCATCAGAAATAAAGAAATTGTTATTGAAGAAGCTACGGAACGTCTTGGTTATATGACCACCAGAGGGTTGATGCCGGAGTCGATCCCCTGGGACATCAAGGTGATTCTGATCGGTGCCCCCTGGCTTTACTACCGGATGCATGAACTCGATGAAGATTATCAGGAGCTATTCAAGGTTAAAGCTGACTTTGACACTGTGATGGAGCGTACAGTCGAGAACATGCGCAATTATGCGGCTTATGTCTGCACTATCTGCGAGGAGGAGGAATTGCGGCATTTTGACAAGTCGGGCCTGGCTCGCATTGTCGAGCACGGCTGCCGCCTGGCCTCACATCAGGATAAACTATCCAGCAGGTTTGACGAGATCTCAAATGTTATCAGGGAGGCCAATTTCTATGCCGGTCAGGAAGACGCGCAGTATGTAGGCAAAGAACATGTCAAGCGTGCCATTGATGAAAAATTCAACCGTTCAAGCATGATAATGGAAAAGACCAGGGAGATGATCGATGAAGGCACGATCAAAATTGATGTCAGCGGTGAAGCACTCGGTCAGGTAAATGGTCTGTCGGTCATCGATCTGGGTGATATCAGTTTCGGCAGGCCCACCAGAATCACCACCAGTATAGGCCTGGGGCGGGAAGGGCTGATCGATATTGAACGTGAAGCAAAGCTCGGCGGGCCGCTTCATACCAAGGGGGTTATGATTCTCTCCGGATATCTGGCACAAAGGTATGCCGGCAACAAGCCTATGAGTCTTTCCGCACGCCTGGTATTTGAGCAGAGCTATTCCGGTATTGACGGTGATTCAGCCTCTTCTACTGAACTCTATGCGATCCTTTCAGCACTTTGCGGCAAACCGATCAAACAGAGCATTGCGGTTACGGGTTCGGTCAATCAGAAAGGAGAAGTCCAGGCAATAGGAGGAGTGAACCAGAAGATTGAGGGGTTTTTTGACGTGTGTAAGGTCAAGGGACTCAGTGGTGAACAGGGCGTGATGATTCCGGAGGCCAACGCCAGGAATCTGATGCTCTCCGATGAGGTTGTCGATGCTGTCAGACAGGGTAAATTCCATATCTGGAAAGTAGGCCATATTGATGAAGGCATCGAGGTTCTTACCGGTGTGAAAGCCGGCAAAAGAAAGAAAAACGGTGAATTCGAGGCCGGATCAATTAATGCCCTGGTTGATAAACAGATTAAAAAACTAGCGGAAACTTTATTGGAATTCTCAGGACCGAAAAAGAAAAAAACCACGGGAAGAAAAGCTCGGAAGAAAAAAACTGACTGAATTTCCTAAAACTTGAATTGAGCGTAATTGTATAAGCATAATGGTTTTTTCATCAATTTGGAATGTAGAACTTAAGCCCTGGTTGCCAAAATATGAAGAAGGGACTGAACTTTTTTACCCGGTGTATTCGGCCTTTATGAGATCCAGATCCAGAGGA
>JAFGIF010000069.1 GCA_016929755.1 Deltaproteobacteria bacterium
ATATCAGGAATGATCGGGGCTGTAATCGGTGCCACGCTTGCAACCCATGTGCCCGGCAATATTCTCAAAATCGTTTTTGGGGCCATAATCCTGGCAGGTGGAATCCGCATGCTGACGGCCACCCCGCCAAAAGTCGCGGGAGAACCGGTTCAAAAACCCATTTCTCTGCTCCTATGGGGGTTTCCGCTGGGTATTGCAACCGGATTTGTCGGTATCGGCGGCGGGGTCATCATGGTTCCGGTTATGACCCTGTTTTTACGATACAGCATGCACCAAGCCGTGGGCACCTCCACTGCAATGATGCTGTTTACCTGTCTGGGCGGCCTTATCGGCTATATCGTAAACGGCTGGGGCGTCTCAGGTATCCCATCACCGAACCTGGGATACATCCACATCTGGTCATGGCTGGCTCTCGCGGCAACCAGCATAATCATGGCCCGTGTCGGCGCCGGGGTGGCCCACAAAATACCCGGCAAACAACTCAAGATCATCTTCATCATCGTAATGCTCTACATGGGTCTCAAAATGATCGGGGTATTTCAATGGCTGCATCTGCCCCTTTGAGGCATAAGAACCAACCATAAAATCTCTCAAGAGCGGATTTATCCATTATCCGCTCTTGATCACATCTTTATGCATTTCCAAGCAACCCAGACTCTAATACCATTCAGTCGATTTCTGCCCATTGACTTCATTTGATGAAACCGGATATGTACATCCAAAGAACTTTAATTTATGTCGCGTGTAAACAATTGCACTAGGCTTTGAATAAACATTTAAGCAGGAGATGAATATGAACTCACTGGAACAAAACTTAGCGGAACTCGGACGTAAGGTTGTTGAAAATAATAACTGGCGGCAGAAACAGTGTTTCAATCTTATTCCTTCTGAAAACACCCCTTCTCTTCTTGTCAAACTGTGTGAGGTCAGCGATCCATCAGGCAGATATGCCGAGCACAAAACAGCCCTGAAAAAAGAACGCGAGGCGCTCAGCGGAACAGGCGCCCTCAAGGGCGACCAGGTATATTACTATCAGGGAACGGACTTCATCTTCGAGGTCGAGGAAAAACTGAAACAGGAATTTGCAAAGTATGCTTCAGCCACGCAGGTGGAAGCCCGCCCTGTCAGCGGGCAGATGGCCAACGAAATCGTGTTTAAAGCAATGGTCAGATTTCTGGCCGCTGCTCCGGAAGGATTCCCGGCTCTTT
Organism: Deltaproteobacteria bacterium; assembly: GCA_016929755.1. GTDB lineage: Bacteria > Desulfobacterota > Desulfomonilia > UBA1062 > UBA1062 > JAFGIF01. The sequence goes on from JAFGIF010000069.1 coordinate 1,209, forward strand.
CCAAAGCAAAACGCCTGACCTCGGTAATGAACAACAATCTCAATTTTGGAGGTCACTTGAGTGCACAACCATTTGGTGCCCTGTTTAACTATATTGATGGGCCTGTGGTCAATTTTCCTTTGGACGAAAAAAATTCATATAAGATCGATGTCGAAAAAATGCTGGATCTGGTGGACAAGGAACGCCCGCCCTTTATCATATTCGGCAAGAGCATGTTCCTGCATCCCGAACCCCTCAGCCAGATGCGATCCTTTATTGATTCCGTCCCGAATTATAATCCGGTCATCATGTACGATGCCGCTCATGTCATGGGTATTATCGGACCATACTTTCAGGACCCACTGACAGAGGGTGCCGACATAATCACCGGTTCGACCCATAAAACGTTCTTCGGGCCCCAGCGGGGAATCATTGCCTCGAAACTGAACCCCGACCATCCTATGCGCAAGCTCTGGACAGAAATCAACGGGCGCTCATTTCCCGGCTCGACCAGCAACCACCACCTCGGCACACTGCTGGCTCTGCTGGTTGCCACCATGGAAATGAATCAATTCAGGGATGACTATCAGAAGCAGGTAGTAGCAAACGCCAAAGCCCTGGCAAAATCCTGTGCAGCCCACGGCATCCCGGTGGAAGGCGGCGAAGAAGACGGCTATACGGCCACCCATCAGGTAATCATCCGTGTCTCCAAGTTTGCAGACGGCAAGGAAATCGCCAGAAGGCTCGAAGACAATAACATCGTCACCAATTACCAGGCCCTGCCGGATGACGAGACATTCACCCATCCCAGCGGTATCCGCATCGGCGTTTCAGAGATGACCAGGTTCGGTCTGAAGGAAAACGACTTCGATACCCTGGCCAGATTCATGGCTGAGATTATAATCGACAACAAGGCGGTTGCGCAGGATGTGGCCCAATACCGCAAACAGTTCAACACAATGCAGTATTGTCTGGGCCAGGAGGAAACATTGCGCATTCTGCCCTCAATATTCGAGAGCCTTTTTTCGGACAATGAATATTACCAGAGAACCGTGAAAACCCTACAAAACATATGAGTCCTGCCGATTATCACGAGGGCAGCAATACATACCTGTATATGAGGTTGATCAGGAAAGACAACCCGGTCAACCTCTGTTTTTAAATCTATCTGAAAACCAGGGAGCAGATATCTTTTTCAGGCACCTGCTCCCTTGCGCTTCAGAAAATACGGCTTGCAGTCAGAAACGGATGAAGATGTACGTAAGAAAGTGAGCCTGAAAGAAGCACATCTTTAAGATGAGCTATCTCAGTCCGGCTCTGCATGGCCAGCAGATAGCATCCCGGATCGATGCGTACATTGATAAACACCGCACCCGCAAGTCTGCCGTCTTTCAGCATAATCCCGGCATAGCGGTTGCTGCTCTGCCTGTGGTAACTTTCCAGATCCGTACTGCGCGAAAGACCGGCAGCAAACACAACCGTGCCGAATATCGTAACCACGTTGCGGGATATGCTGCCCTGGTAGGGATCATGGTAGCAAGTCATGTTCATGGCGGCATGCCTGCCCTGCTCGATGGCCACCGGCCACAGGGCATTGACCCGTTTTTCATTGTGCATCATATCAAATGCCTGGCAGACATCTCCCGCTGCAAAAAGATCCTCATGGCTGGTCTTAAGATACTCGTCAACAAGGACACCATCATCGAGTGCTATGCCGGACGCTGCAAGATATCCGGTGTTAGGAACAGCACCCTTTCCGACAACCAGAAAATCTCCTTCAAAATTATTGCCGGAGACAGTCTCGACAACAATCCCAACATCGCTTTCGTGAACGCTTTTAATACTTTGGCCAAAATGAAATTCAGCGCCTTTTGCAGGCAGATACTGTTTCAAGAAATCACTGCCTCCCTCATCTAGTATCTGTGAAAGGATTTTTTGTGAGGAAACCAGGTATATGGGTTTGAAACCCTGTTTCAAGAAGGCATCACCCATTTCCATGCTGACCAGGCCTGCCCCGGAAATAATGACCTTGTGTTTCTTTGCTGTTTTCATCTTTTTTTGAATGCCCAGAATATCTGACATATTGCGTATCGTGAATATACTAGAACAATCACTTCCTTCAAAATCCGGCAGCGATGCACCTGCACCTGAGGCGATCAGTAGCCGATCATAGGCTATCTCCTGATCCTTCAAGGTCGTTACGATGTGTTTCCCCGGCTCAATCCTGACTGCATTCTCCAATCCCCGGAACTGAACATCCGCAGGCACATCCAGCCAGATATTATCGCTTTTCATCTCACCGGCCAGAAGGCTTGGCAGGGCCATCTTGGAATACGGCCTGGCTTCTTCGGAAAGAATCAGCACATCTGAAGTGCTGTCCAGTTCTCTGATTCTCCCGGCACAAGCAAGCCCGGCGATACTTCCACCAACTATCACATAGCGCATATTGCCCCCCGTCTGAGAAAAGATACGTTCGTTGTCAACCACACTAATCCAGTTCGAGTTCCTTCAGCTTGGTTTGGGTAGGTCGTCCTTCGCTGTCCCAACCCCTTAGCTGATAATATTCAGGGAGCATCTTTGAGAGATCGGTCACTTCACCTTTGGAAGGACCGGTTTTAACCGGTTCATCCAAAAAGCGCTTTGGAAGGGTATCGTCCTCCCTGGTTAAACCGGCCTTCAGGTTAAAGAGCCGCTCCAGGTTCCAGATACGTTCACCGGCCAACATGACCGATTCCTCGTCATATTCAATCCCGGTTGCGGTTGTTAACAGTTGTGCATAGTTGGGAGCACCCATACCGAAAGTAGTAAAAAGACAGGCCCCGGAGGCATCCACCGACGCGGTCAGATCCTGGAAGGTCTTTACCAGGCCAGCCTTGCCTTCATAGGCAAGGCGATCAACCTGAACAGGCGTGCCCAGTATTTCAGGCGCAATAGTATATCCCCGGACATGGCAGGCACCTCGGTTCGACGTTGCATATTCAAGGCCGATCCCCTTGACGCCCCTGGGATCATAGGCCGGGATTTCCTGTTTTTTGACGCTCATGGACAATTCGGGATGACCATAGTGTTCGGCCAGGCGGTATGACCCCTCGGACATCAAATCCCCCAGGCCTTTGCGCTCCCCGATCATTTTCACCATTTCCACCATTGCTTCGGCGTCCCCGAAATTCAAGGGGAATGGCGCATCCTGTTTCGGCATGAAGCCGTTTTCGTAGAGTTCCATGGCGCAGGCAATAGTGACCCCGACCGAGATTCCATCCATACCGTAGTCATCACACAAGTAATGGGCCATGGTTATCGCATTGAGATCCTCCACCCCGCACATGGAACCCAATGACCAAACTGTCTCGTACTCCGGGCCTTCGCCCTTGTGCCCCTTGTATTTGCCTTCCCGGATTTCGGTGACCCGGCCGCAGTCAATCGGGCAGCCCATACAGCCCTTCTTCTGGACCAAAGTCTGCTTGATCATAGTCTCACCGGAAATTTTGTTCGCGGTTGGCATATAGGCATCCTGGGCGTTGCGGAAGGGGAATGATCCGGCATTGTTGAGAATATTCACCAGAATCGGTGTTCCGGTCGAAGGCAGCCCTTTGGCGGCAACCTCATGTTCACTGAGCAATTTATAGGCATCAAAAACAGCCTTCTTGAAACCCTCGGGATCGGACACGTCAACACCTTTTGTACCGTGTACCGCGATTCCCTTAAGGTTCTTGCTGCCCACAACGGCCCCAACACCGGTGCGACCTGATGCCCGGTGTCCATCGAACATAACGCCGGACATTTTGGAGAGTTTCTCTCCTGCCGGACCGATTACCATGGTATGGGCCTCGACATGGGTTTCCTCGCGCAACATCCTGTCAGAATCCGAAGACATCTCACTCCAGATATGCGAGGCATCCCGCAGTTCAACCTGGTCATCATCGATCCACAGATATACCGGTTGACTGGCTTTGCCCTCGAATATAACCAGGTCGTAACCGGCCATCTTTAATTCGGAACCAAAGTATCCGCCCCCGTTGGAACACGCCAGGGTTCCGTTCAGTGTGCCCTTGGTGATCACCATAATCCGGCTGGCCGAGGGTGCCATGGTGCCAACCAGCGGCCCGGTCGCAAACACCACCTTGTTGTCCGGTGAAAGAGGATCGATATTGGCATCGACTTCCTCGCTGATCATCTTTTCGCCGTAACCACGTCCTCCGATAAACAGCCTGGCCCAGTCTTCGTTGATGGTCTCGGTGGTAATTTTTCCGTCCGTCAGGTTTACCCTGAGTATTTTATTGCTGTATCCCTTGTACATATCCATCACCCCCTTGAAATTTCCCGCGCGATTTCCATGTACCTCTCGGCGGTCTCTCTCTGTTTTGAAAACACGACCTCATCGGCATCGACGTACTGCAGCGCCTCTGAAGTACATACCTTTACACAGGCCGGGTCTCCACCGCAGGCATCGCATTTCATGAGTGTTTTTCCTTCATGATCCAGCTTGACCGCTCCCCAGGGACAGGCGACAATACACTGCTTGCAACCGATGCACTTATCCTGATCGAGATACACGACCCCATCATCACCGTTGCGTTCAATGGCCCCGGTCGGGCAGACTTGAACGCAGTATGCATCACGGCACTGCATGCATACCGTCGGGATAAAGCGGATCTCTTCCGGGAAATAATGAATCTTGATACATGAATCCACCAGGTTGAATCTTCCGGTCTTTTCAAACGAACAGGCAAGTTCGCACGATTTACCCCCGGAACACTTCTGCGGATTGACTACCAGAACTTTCATAAACACCTCCTATTAGCAGGTTTGATAAATCTCTGTGGTATTTAGACTGTGCATCTTCTTATATGAAGTATAATCCTGGATCATTTACTGTCAATGGGGTAAACTATGTATTTTCATCATGTTATTATGTTGTTGCAAGCCCATTAAACGAATATTCATTCAGCGTTTTATGTAGTATTTCTGCTCGACTGATAATTTTATGTGAAAGTTATCTTCTATGTAGATAGATTACATAATTCCAAACAAAAACCTTCACTTGTTTTAATTTCAGATTTGTTATGTTCCGCTGCTGGTGTTGTTTTGTGCCATTGACTTCATGTGAGCAAAATTAGATAATTACCCAACATGATTTTCAGTTTGTGGAGATCTCGAAAACATTGCGCATTCTGCCCTCAATCTTTAAGAGCCTGTTTTCGGATAATGAATATTACCAGAGGACGGTCAGGGCATTCAGCAGAGTATAAAGCTCAAAAATGGCGGCTGACGGCAACACTGATTCATTTCAACCATAATAGGCATCTGCATTTCTGAATGCCATGTTTATGGCCTTCTTTGATCGAGATCCGGAGGAGTTGCGCCCTTCTGATTGGATAGACAGGCCGTGGGTATGTTTGTACACTGACTGTTTTATATGCATATGTGAAGGAGGATAAAATGACGGATAAATTGCGTTTCCTTCTGGTAAAACACGGGGCCATAGTCACAATCATCGGGACCATTGCCGGCCTGGTCTATGGATTCGTGATTACCGGCGACATGAGCGGTAGCGTTAAATCCTGGCACCTGGCACATCTTCAGGGAGTGCTGACAGGCATCCTAATGCTGGCTGCATCTTCGTATATCGACCATATCAGCCTGACTGAGAACAAACGACGTTTCCTTGCCTATGCTCTTATCATCACCGGCTACTGCTATTCGATCGGCCCGATCTGGGGCGCTGTATTCAATGTGCGCGGCATACAACCATCAGAACCTCTGAGCAATCTCATCATGTTCACATCCAACACGGTTGCCAGCATCTCGGTTCTTCTGGCGCTCTTGCTTTCATTCTGGGGTGCCGGAAAAAAATTACGGACATAAGCTTTTACAAGGCCTTGATCTGAAAATAAATCATG
>JAFGIF010000070.1 GCA_016929755.1 Deltaproteobacteria bacterium
AAGGAGGGGTGACATGGCGCAGTTGTTTGATGACAAGGTTACAGGTGAGATCAAATCGATTCTGGCGGATCTGTCCGGACATGTAAAAATTGAGTATTTCACCCAGGAATTTGCCTGTGGTTCCTGCCGGGACCAGCAGCAGCTCCTGACAGAACTGGCCGGTATGTCCGACAAGCTGAGCCTCGAAGTCTACGATCTGGTATCTGACGCTGAAAAGGCGAGGTCGTATGGCATTTCAAAAGTTCCCGCGACTGCTGTTATCGCTGAAAAAGATTACGGTATTCGATTTTACGGCATTACCGGGGGGTATGAATTCAGCTCGTTGATGGAAGCCATCACTATGGTTTCAAAAGGAAAGTCCGGGCTGGAACCTGAGCTGGAAGCGCTTATTCAATTGATCGACATGCCGGTTCATCTGGAAATCATGGTCACCCTTACCTGCCCTTACTGTCCGAAGATGGTTCACCTTGCCCAGCAGATGGCTCTGGTGAATGACAATATTAGCGCTGATATGGTGGAATCCTCGGAATTTCCCCAGCTGGTACAGCGCTATAGTGTCAATGGTGTACCCCGCACGGTGGTTAACGAAGCTCCCGCTTTTGAAGGCGCGCTGCCTCCGTTTGAGGCTGTCCGGGAACTGTTGAAGATTGTCAAGCCCAAGGAATATGACAGAATTGACGCCCAGATGCGCGAGGTCCGCGGGGAGCGCGTCGCAACGAAAGCCAGCCCTGATCAGGAATATGATGTGATCATTGTCGGAGCGGGCCCGGCCGCGATGTCAGCTGCGATTTATGCCAGCCGCAAGAACCTGGAGGTGGCTCTACTCGGTGATCAGATAGGCGGGCAGATCACCAATACCGCCAGCATTGAGAACTGGCTTGGTATTCCCGGCATCAGCGGCCAGGAACTGGCCTACCAGTTCCGAGATCATGCCGAACACTATCCTGTGGCCGAGCAGCTCGAAGTGATAGTTCAGAAAATTGAGAAAAAAGACCATGGATTTGTAATCTCGACAGCAGACGGGGTACGCTATAACGCCCGCAGTGTCATCTATTGTGCCGGCAAGGAGTACCGGCGCCTGGGTGTTGCCGGAGAGAACCGTTTCATTGGACAAGGAATTGCCTTTTGTGCCACCTGCGATGCGCCTTTATTTCGTGACAAACGGGTGGCGGTGATTGGTGGCGGCAATTCCGCCTTTACGGCCGCCCGTGATCTGCTTTCCTATGCCCAAGAAATACATATCATCAATATCCTGGACGACTTTCAGGCTGATCCGGTCCTGCAGAAAGAAGTAACAAAGGCCAAGCATGTCAAATTACATCCATCGACAACTCTCAAAGAGTTTTTAGGAGATGACCATTTGAGCGGGGTAAGGCTTGAGTCGATCGACGGAACCGAGCGTAAGGACTTGGCAGTCGAAGGCGTTTTTCTCGAGATCGGCCTTATTCCCAACACCAAGCCGGTCGAAGGTTTAGTGGAGCTCAACGAGCAGGGGGAAATCCCGGTGAAGCCCGACCAGTCAACGGCTATGCCCGGATTTTTCGCTGCCGGCGATGCAACCGATGAGACCCAAAAGCAGATTATTGTGGCAGCAGGCGCTGGCGCAAAGGCCGCTTTGGCCTGCAATGAATATCTTTTGGCCGGAACTGCGGTTACTGGAGCGTGACCATAAGTAAAAGAGCAGTTTTGTCTTTCCAGGATCGCAGAGGGGACAAGCCGTAGATCCCGGGAACACAGGTTATATGAATCCATGAGAGATGGTAGCATTTCCATTGTAGATACCCACGCCCACCTGTGTGATGCTGCGTTTGATATTGATCGTCCCGAGGTATTGAGCCGGGCGCGCTCTGCCGGAGTTTCCTCAATCGTCGCCTGCAGCGAGAATTTGGATGATGCGCGTAAAAACCTTGAACTGGCAACGCTCTTCCCCATGCTGAAGCCGGCGGCAGGGCTCTACCCGACTTTTCTGGATTATGACCAGGCCGAGGAGATAGCGGGTTTTATCCGCGAGATGCACAGCAGCATATATGCCATAGGCGAGGTAGGTCTCGATCATTGGATTATTAAAGAAGTGCATCAACAGGAGATCCAGAAGGAGATTTTCAGTTTTTTCATCGATCTGGCCATCGAGCTGGATCTCCCGCTCAATGTCCACTCCCGCTCTGCCGGGCGCCATGCGGTGGATCTGCTTTTGAAAAGAGGCGCAAAAAAGGTGCAACTGCATGCATTTGACGCCAGGGCCTCGACTGCTCTACCCGCGGTTGAAGCAGGCTTCTTGTTTTCAATTCCCCCATCCGTTGTGCGTTCGCGCCAGAAACAGAAACTGCTTAAGCAACTGCCCCTTGCAAGCCTGATGGCTGAAACCGACAGCCCGGTTTTAGGTCCTGACCCTCAAAAGCGAAATGAACCGGCCAACGTCACAAAGGTGATCTCGGCTATCGCCGATATAAAAAACATATCGTCCCAAGAGGTTTTGGACACAATTTTTACTAATACCTGCCGCTTGTACGGCAACATGACGCCATGCCAAAAACTCGAGTCATGAATGCGCAGGAATATTATTCACACGTGCTCAATAAAATCGAGCACTGCTTTCGCTACAGCCATTATATAGTGGCGACCGGAAACGAACTGGTGGCCGAGGGATACGACGCGGCTTTTCCGGCCCTTGCCGCTCCCGTTGAAAAACTTGCCGAATTAACCCTTGAAAGGGGCCTGCAGATTCATATTCCGCTTATCGGTAGAGACTCCCTCTCGGTGTTGATGCCGCTCGATTTCGAGATCTTTCTCGGAGACGACAACTTCCGGCTATACACGGATCTTAAGTCCCAGAGGCACTACTTCAAGCAGATCATACCGGTCACCCGCTATATCGAACAGGTCCTGATCTCTAAAGGGATGCCCTATCTCCTGGATTTCACGCCTTCGGGAGGGCATATCCTGTTCCAGACCCTGTTGGAGAGCCCTGCCGCACAGGAGCTGAAGAAAATCGGATACCTCGAGGGTGACCTGGTAACTGCCTGTAATTACATCGATCCGGGAGATATACGGCGAATAAACGGCATTTCGCTTGATTCGGCCCGTGTGTTCAGCGCTCTGGGAAAACTAGCTGAATATATAGCCATGCTTACCATGCAAGCCTTCGCAGATAACGAAGCCATGGGTCTGTATCCGGTCACCATTTCCGACAGCGTTGAGCACTGTATCAACTTTGACAACACCTGGAATGAAGGCTCGCCCTTTATGCGCTCGATCCGCAGCCCGTTGAGCCTGCACAAGAAAAATATCGAAAAATACGCTCAGCATGAATATGGCCCGCTGGTGGATGTGATCGGAACGGTTTTTGACGGCATTCACCTGGACCAGGAGTCTGATCTGGACTACCTTATCGAGTGCATGTGGGACCTGGAGAAAGCCCTGCGCCACGCCGAGCGCTTTTCCGGCGATATTCCCTGTGCAGACGATTCTCTTCTTGGGCTGCTGGATGAATACATGGCATCCGATCTGTATGCCTTTCATCTGGAATTTGAAAGCCAGACTGAGTATGCCAGGGGAGCTGCCTTGGAGGCTGCCCGGCGCGAAGAAAAAATCCCTGATTGGTGCAGGAATATTTTGGCATTTCCCAACCCGGCCGCCCTTCAGCCCGATAAACTCATCGGGTTTGTCTACGATTTCCTGATCCATGGTGGCTGGAAACCAAAACATATCGCAAACATCCTGCGCGACCTGTATCAGAATCCATCGTACGGCTGGACCCAGGATTTTTACAAATATCCATCCGAAGAGAAAGCCAATTTCTGGGCCCGGGCCTACAGTGCGATCGCGTTGTGGAAAACCGGAGAACTTAAGATCAGCTGAGAGCTGAAGCCGGATAAGGGTCAGGCATGATTTCATACATTTTTATGAAGATCCTCGAAAAGCGTCCCGAGTGTTATGATGCCCGAATCGGATCGCATGCCAGAAGCATCAAGGAGGAGATCGTAAAGAAGTATGTCAGGCCGGGCATGAGCATGCTCGATATCGGCTGTGGAACAGGTGCACTGCTCGAAATGGCCACCCGAGTCGGGGCGCATGCCAGCGGGATTGATATCGCGGGCAATATGCTTGCCGCTGCCCGAAAAAGAATGGAAGAACACTCCTTGGGTGATACGGTAATTCTTCATCACACCCCTGCAGGCGTGGTTGAAATGGATGGATTATTCCAGGACAAAAGCTTCGATCTGGTAACTTCGATCCTGGTAATAAGCGAGCTTTATGAAGATGAATTGCGCTGGATGCTCAGAGAAATCAGGAGAATTCTGAAACCTGACGGAATGCTTGTGCTTGCCGGCGAGGTTCAGCCGGTCGGATTGGTTAAACGCGTTGTGTACTCTACGTTGCGTATGCCCATGGCCTTTGTCACGCATCTTTTTTCTCGTACCGGCACAAAACCGGTTGAAAATTTAGCTGGCAAGCTTATTGATTCCGGGTTTGAGGTTTGCCATGAAAAGCGCTCTTTCCTGGGTAGCTTCACAACCATGGTAGCCCGGGTGTCTGACAATCTATCCAATGACCAGGTTGATACGATTCCACCAAGAAATCCGCAGGATGATTTCTCCTTCATCAAATCTGTCTGGGACTACGCCGGGAGATGGTTTTCAAATCCGGTTGAACCGGGACTGCGGTTGATTGGTAGTCCCGACGAGAATTCTCCGGTGGTGGTAACATCAAATTATCACCTTACCCTCAGGCTCCTTGAAAAGTCACTTGCAGGCGAAAGCTGCTATCTGCTTGTGGCCCCGGCCAACGGCATTAATGTCTGGTGTGCGGCGTGTGGAGGTGAATTGACGACGCATAGCCTGATCCGAGTCATCAAGACCAGTGATATAGGCCGTAGAGTCGACCATAAGAGGCTTGTTCTGCCGCAGTTGATCGCCCCGGGGGTGGATGGAACGCTGCTCAAGGAGGAAACAGGCTGGAAGGTGGTCTTCGGCCCGGTGTATGCCAGGGATTTGAGCGCCTTTCTGAAAAACAACTGCCGCAAAACCCCTGAGCAGTGCATTGCCCGGTTTGGGCTGAAATTTCGGCTGGAAATGCTTTTTTCCATGAATTTTGTTGTATGGGCCCTGATTGCCCTCATCACCGCGTTCATACGGCCGAAACGATTACTGACGGTCTCTGGTGTCTACTGGGGGTCCGGTGCCACACTGTATACCGGATATCCGTTTATTCCGGGCAGAAATGGCCTGGCTAAGGCGTTTTTTGTCTCACTCCTCGAATGTGTGGCAATAATTAGTGCATCCAAAGGCCCTTACAGAAACAGCCATCGGAGTTCACTGGGATGGATGGCTGGGGCAACGCTGATGAATATGTGGTTCGGCTTTGATTTGCAAGGCATAGCCTCAGGTTATTCTTCGGATCCCGCCGCCTGGTTTTCCACTTTGGGAGTACGCTCCCTGGGACGGTTTTCCTTTGCTGCCCGCAAAACTCTGACCAGGAACAATTTGAAATGTAATAATTGCCGGATCTGCATGGGGGTCTGCCCCAAGGCGGTGTTTGCCCTCGCAAACAATGGAGAGGATGTCCTGCTGGAGAAGATTGAGGAATGTTTTGCGTGCGGGGCCTGCATAATGCAATGCCCCCAAGATGCCCTGAGTCTTGTATGATCGAACCGGGCACGACGCGCATATCCAGGAAGCAATATAGTTTGGATGACACCTGTGATACACAGGCATTATAGAATACAATATTACACAAAGGGAGGAGGTTTTTATGTATACCCAGGCAACCGAGCTTGCGCTCAATGGTTTGCGTGATTGGACGACCATTAAATGGTATGTGATTCCCCTGCTTGCTATCGTTTTCTATATCTATACCTTTGAAATGAAGAAGGCCAAGGCCAGTGGCAACTGGAATGCCATTTATGCCGGGCTGACTGTCTTTGGAATGGACTTTATTAACGAAACCTGGAACGGATGGGTCCTGCATTTCACCAAGCATTCCGCGGTCTGGACCACTCCGGGCGAAACCGCATTGCGCACCATGGCAGGCTGGAACATCGAAATAATGTTCATGTTCGCAATTGCCGGGATTATTTATTACAATACCTTGGAGGACGACAGAAAAGTCAAGATCCTTGGCATTCCAAACTGGTGGTTCTGGGCCATCGGGTACTCGATTTTCTGCGTGTTTGTTGAATGCCTGTTGAATTATGGCGGACACCTTGTTTGGGAGTATTCCTGGTGGTTTCTCTCATCCAAGGGCGTTTGGCTGGTCTTCTTTATCGGATATTTACCTTTCTACGTGGCAGCCCTGTTCGTAATCGGGATGAAGACTCACAAAAGCAAGATTATTACTGTCTCTACCATTTATGGCATTGCAATCGTAATGAATGTGATTGCCTTCGGTTTTCTCGGCTGGACATATTAACACTAGCAAAGTAAATCCTGCATATGGTTGAAGCATACACCCCGGTATGGTGTAACGTGCCGGAGCGGGGGCAAAACAGCCAAGTCCGCCCTTGAGACTTACCTGGAAAAAGTTGATGAGCCGGTTCGCACGGAAGTCGTGCAAGCCCTGGAACAGTTTTGTTGTGAAGAGAAAATGATGCATTACCCGCTGAAAAAAGCGCTAAGATATTGATAACGGATACTAACCCAAGTTCCTGATATCTTTTCATTAGGAACAGGAGTTTAACAACTCGGATTTCCTGAAAATATAATGAAATTAGAGAGGTAATCTAAGATGAGCTTTCACGAAAACGTTTTACAAATCGATCCTGCTCAAGAGACCGGCAGAGTTGTCGATTTCGTTGCCGACGAGGTACATAGCGTGTTTCGCAGGAATGGGATCATTGTCGGAATAAGCGGAGGGGTGGATTCTGCGGTTATGGCCGCCATAGCAGTGCAGGCTTTGGGAAAAGATAACGTACTGGGCCTGATTCTGCCTGAGAAGGAATCAAGCCCTCTAAGCCAGCAGTATGCCGCCCGTCATGCCGAGTCGCTGGGGATCGAATATCGCACGATCGATATCACCACGACAGTGGACAGCGTTTTTCCCTATGCCAAGAGGGACAAATTTATCAAAGAGATTGTCCCTGGCTACACCCCTGAGTGCAAGTATAATATCGTACTGCCGGCCGATCTTCTGGATCGCGATGCATACAGCGTCTATTCCCTCACGGTTCAGTTTCCCGATGGCAAGGTATTGAAAAAACGCATGAGCATGGCTGCGTTTAGAACCCTGACCGCCTTTGCCGATATAAAGATCCGCTCCCGCATGCTTCACCTGTACGCCGAGGCCGAACGCTGCAATTTCGTGGTGGCCGGAACAACCAACCGTACGGAGATGATTCTCGGAGATTTCTGTAAATATGGAGACGGAGGGACCGATATCGAGGCCCTAGCGCATCTGTATAAAGCCCAGGTTTATCAGATCGGCCGGTATCTGGATGTCATTCCCGAAATTCTTGACCGCATTCCCAGCCCCGATACATTCAGCCTGCCTGTCAGCGACCAGGAGTTTTTTTTTCGCATCCCGTTCGAAAAGCTCGATCTGCTTCTATTTGCCTGGGAGCATGATATCGGGGGCGATGAAACGGCAGCGGAGTTGAATCTTTCCGTTGACGCCGTCACACGCTGTTTTGCGGATTTCACTACCAAGAACCGAACCACCCGGCACCTGCGCGAAATGCCTCATAGTCTGGATTGAGGCAGGGTCCGGTTATTGCAGAAATCGACCGCCTGAAGCCATTGCAGGGTCTTTATTTTCCAGGATGATTCGGACCACATGTTAGTGCTGATCTTTTTGATTGGATTTACGGCCGCGTTTGTCAGTTCCATGAGCGGTTGCGGTTCAGGGCTGATTACTCTGCCATCGTGGTTATTCCTGGGGTTTTCCCTGCCAGCAGCCTTGGTGTGTGACAAGATCAACGCCTGCGTGTGGACTGTTTTTGCGGCCCGGAATTACCTGCGGCAGGAACGTATTCAGTGGCCGTTTCTGCTCCTGATGAGCGCCCTGGGAATTTTAGGCGCAGTCAGTGCCGCCTATGTGGTCATCTCCGTCGACGAATTCATTCTCAGGCGCATTATCGGGGCCATCATTCTGGTAGTGGTTGTGTTTTTGTGTCTTGATAAAGAGTTTGGGTTGCAACAGACAAAAACGCGACAGGCGGGTATGGCCGCAAGCCTGCTGGGCTTGCCCCTTGGATTTTACGAGGCTTTTTTCGGGGCCGGCAACGGGATTTTCGCCTCGATCGCTCTGACAAAAATCAAAAAATTTTCCCTGGTAATTGCCCTGGGGTATTATTACGCCATGGCCTTTGTCTGGAGCTTGTTCGCGGCCGGGGTGCTCGTTCGCAGCGGCCATTTCGAGCTGAAGCTCGTGGTAACCGCCTCGCTCGGGGCCGGCCTGGGAGGATACTGGGGTTCTCGCATTGGAAGTGCCAGAGGTTCGGTTTTTGTCAGGAAGCTTTTTATTGCCCTGGGGGTGATTTTCGGGGTAAAGCTGCTGCTGAATTTTTAGCCAGGGCATCATATCTGTTCTGATACAGGATGCCATGGATGCATTGCCCGGGCATGCAAGCCAATCCCGGCAGGAAAACCGGTTGATTTCTCTAATGTTCTCGTTTTAGTATGCTATGTTAAAATTAGCACAATATGAGGAACATCATGAAACTGAAATATGTATTGATTTATATTCTGGCTCTGGCCGTTGCGGTATTCATCATCTACAGAACCGCGCATCATGACTATTATAATGCGGTTACCGTTACCGGTGCAACACCTCTGGCGGTGGCTCAAAGCGTTCCGAAAGGGTACGCTCTGCGTGTGGACGGCCGGGTAAAAAACCCCTACCATTTCTCGACATCGGCCCTCAGGGCGTTTGCCACGACCCGCATCCGTACCAAAGAGCTCAATTCCGAAGGGGTTTTTGAGGGCACCTACATGTATATCGGGATTCCGGTTTATAATATCCTGGAAGGGGTCGCTCCGGCCTATCCCGAAGATGCCGCCCTGAAGATGCCCACCGACATGCTGGTAACCTTCACCTCGCGTTCAGGCGAAAAAGTCCACTTCAGCTATGGAGAGTTGATCATGGTTGATGACAGTGCCCCGGTTACGCTGGCATTCGACCGCAAAGAGCTACTGCCGACCGGCGATCCCGAAAGCTACCATTATAATATTCGCGGTGGGCCATTGACGGGCTTCAGGCTGATTGCGCCGAAAGAACCCGATATATCCCGGTATCTCGATGATGTTGTCTCCATGGAACTATCGGTTCTGGATGCGCCCGATGATCTGCTGCCGGTCAGAAACAAGGGTCTGGACTGCAGTTCCGCCGGAATAACCGGAATTGTAGACCGGCGGGAACTGCCAACGGATTTCCAGGGTCTCGACACAATCAGTGTTGACAGATGGATTAGGGTTGGGCACGGACAAGGATACAAGGGTATGGTGAGTGCCCGGGGCTACAGGCTGCGCGATTTTCTGAAAAAAAACTTTCCCTTCTACTCCGCGGATGATTATTTCCTGTTTGTATCGTGCGACGGATACCGTTGCCTGTTTTCAGGTCGCGAAATTTTTACTACCCAAGATGGATGCTCCATGCTGTTTTTGACCGAGATGGATAACAAGCAGCCACCCGGAGATATGCTGATGGCCTGCCTGGATGACTATTTCATCGACCGCAGTATCTGGGGGGTAAGCCATGTGGTGATTCTGCGACCCTAGAAGGTGTTTTCTGATAGGTAGTCCGTATTTTCTTGCAAGCTTTTTCGGTCTGAGATAGACACAGCTCAAAGTAATCTGAGAGTGAACAGGAGACAGGGTAAACATGCCGGAATTACCCGAAGTACAGACCATTGTGAATGACCTGAAAACCGCCGGCCTGGTCGGAGCAACTATCAGTGGAGCAAGAGTTTGCTGGTCGCGCACCATAGCAGAACCATCGGTTGATGAATTCTGCTCTCAGATTATCGGGCAGAAGATTGCAGATATCTCTCGCCGCGGTAAATTCATCGTATTCAGTTTTGTATCAGGCCTGACAATGCTGATCCACCTGCGTATGTCAGGCAGGCTCAATATCGTCGATGCGTGCGCAGATTGTACAAAACATGAACATATAATTTTTAATTTCGGGACAAATCTGCATCTGCGCTTTCACGATACCCGCAAGTTCGGGCGGATTCATTTGCTGAAAGATCCCGGACGCATTCTGGATAAGCTTGGCCCTGAGCCGCTTGATGAGAAATTCACACAGGAAATATTAAAAAAACGTCTGCTCGCTCACAAGCGCATGCTGAAACCTCTGCTGCTGGATCAGGCCTTTATTGCCGGCCTGGGCAATATCTATGTGGACGAAGCCCTGTGGGAGGCCCGGATTCACCCCTGCCGTACATCTTGTTCACTGACAGACAGGGAGATCCGGAGCCTGCATCGGGCAATTTGCCTGGTGCTTAGACGGGGACTCAAGAATCTCGGCACCACCCTGGGAGATGGGGAAACCAATTTTTACTCGGTGGCCAGGAGAAAAGGTCGCAACCGCGACGAACTGCGAGTCTTTCGCCGTACCGGAGAGCCATGCCCCCGCTGCCGGACACTGATTGAGCGAATGGTTGTCGGCCAGCGCAGCTCCCATATTTGCCCGGTCTGCCAGCAATTGGAAGGCCGGTAAAAAGATGAATCCTCGCGACGCAGCGAGGACCGGCTTGAGTGGTTGCAGCTGCAATTATTAGGGGTATAGTGGCTAGTTAGAATTAAAAAGATGAGAATATTTGCAATTTCAGACATTCATGTGGATTTCAAAGAGAATCGGGCCTGGCTGCTTAATCTGTCGCAATATGATTACCGGGATGATATCCTGATTCTGGCAGGCGATGTAACCGATATTCCCGACCTGTTGATCGAAGCCTTTGACGCTTTGCAAAAACGGTTTTTAATGGTCCTGTTCATTCCCGGCAACCATGATCTGTGGGTGTATCGTAATAATGGGAAGAATTCTCTCGAAAGGTTTAATCTGATCCAGGATATTGCCAGGGATTGCGGGCTTATCACCGGGCCGATTGATTATGGAAGCCTGTCCATAATTCCACTGTTCGGATGGTATGACTATTCGTTCGGCGAACCCGGCGAGGAGATCCGGCACCTCTGGGCTGATTATTCAGCCTGCCGCTGGCCTGAGAATTTCACGCAAATGGATATCACGGAGTATTTTATCTCAATGAACACGGATGTTTTGCAGATCAAAAACCAAACACTCATTTCATTTTCCCATTTTCTGCCTCGTATAGACCTTATGCCCGGGATCATTCCGCCGGCTAAGAGAATCGTCTATCCGGTTCTCGGGACCACCCGCCTGGCGCAGCAGATAAGTCAGCTGGGCTCAAATATTCATGTCTATGGACACAGCCACGTGAATATGCGTGTCACAAAGGACGACACACTTTATATCAACAATGCCTTCGGCTACCCCAATGAATCCAGGATTGCCGCCAAGGAATTGTTATGTGTCTACGAAATGTAAAAAGCCTCTGAATGGATGGATCAACGCCAAAAAACCACGATATCGTTGTGGATGAATTGATTGAAGGAAGGAGAGATGAAGTGAAAAAAGAAAGCGTGGGCTGGATAGGCACCGGGGTAATGGGAAATGCAATGTGCGCTCATGTGCTCGAAGCAGGCTATGATGTTCATGTGTATAACCGGACCAGGCTCAAAACCGCCGAGCTTTGCGACAACGGGGCCTGCTGGTGTGATTCCCCGCAGGAAGTGGCCCGCAAGAGCGACATTGTTTTTTCTATTGTGGGATTTCCCGAAGACGTCGAAAATATTATCCTGGGTGAAGCCGGCATCCTTGCGCATGCGCGCGAAGGAACGGTTATCGTAGATATGACCACCTCTCAGCCCACTCTGGCCAGGAAGATTTACGCTCAAGCCAAAGCCGGGGGAATTAACGCCCTTGATGCGCCTGTTTCGGGAGGTGATATCGGAGCCAGGCAAGGCACCCTGGCTATCATGGTCGGCGGAGACAAACAAAGCTATGATCGGGTTTTGCCACTTTTCATGCTCATGGGGGAAAATATCGCCTATATGGGAGAGGCCGGAAAAGGCCAGCATACCAAGATGAGCAACCAGATCCTGATTGCTTCGACCATGATCGGGGTGGTGGAATCACTGCTCTATGCCTGCAAGGCAGGGCTTGATCTCGATCAGGTTATAGATGTTATCGGCAAGGGAGCTGCAAGCTCATGGTCCATCAACAATCTGGGCCGGCGAATCGTTCAGGGTAATTTTGATCCCGGGTTTTTTATCAAACATTTTATCAAAGATATGGGGATTGCCCTGGAAGAGGCCAAACACATGAAGCTGGCCCTGCCGGGTTTGTCTATGGTGCATCAGTTCTATCTTGCAGCCAGCGCCCTTGGATATGATGATCTGGGAACCCAGGGCTTGTACAAGGTTTTCCAGCATATGAATGATATAAGCGCTTGAGTATCAGTATTGAAGCCTATTTGAGTGCTTGCAGGTACTTGCTCGAATACAGTACAGTTTCCGGGCGGTTTTGCCGTTATAATGGAATATAGATTAAGGAGTCTTTCGATTAATGAAACGAAAATGCAACAAGTGCGGATATGAAAGAAACCCCTTGGATCCGGCGCCGGAATACGAGTGTCCCCGTTGCGGGAGCATGTATCCTCGCGCCGAAAGCACTCAACAAAAGTCAATTGACCCCGGGCACCATTCCGAGCTTGATTTGCATTGTGAACAGGGTGATGACGGGCTCAACCAGGAGATGCTGCGGGAATTAAACCTGCTCATTCGTTCCCGTTACGGGATGATCTGGATTGCTACCATTGAAGAGGAACGCACCGAGAGCCTGATGAAATATCTGGCCGATTCTCTGAATTTGCCGCTTTTTCTCTGGAACCTGAACACCGGTCTTCATCGTGAGGGTCTCGAAAATGCCGTGTATGGCACGGCCGACCCCAAAATGGCATTTGATCATATCGTTGCGATCAGCCTGCCTGCCGTGTACTGTTTCCAGGGCTTAAGCCCTTTTTTTGATGACGCTCTTCTCAAGGCGAAACTTACCAACCTGGCACGCTTTTTTTCCGAGCACGAAGGGGCC
>JAFGIF010000071.1 GCA_016929755.1 Deltaproteobacteria bacterium
CCATGAGAATCAGTTGGAGATTTTCAGGAAACAACTTGAGATCTCTGACAGCCTTGGTTTGCCTGTTGTAATCCATGACAGGGAAGCCCACGAAGATGTCCTTTCTATCTTGAAAAAAATGGGTAAAGGCGAAAAAAAGGGGATCATTCATTGCTTTTCAGGGGATGCGGACATGGCCTTTGAATTGATTGACATGGGCTATTATATTTCAATCCCGGGCACTGTAACATTCAACAAGGCACACCAGGTCAAAAAGGTGGCCTCAGTTATCCCGCTTGACCGTATGCTTGTAGAAACGGACTGCCCTTTCCTTGCCCCGGTGCCAAAAAGGGGAAAACGGAACGAGCCGCTTTTTGTGAATTACACTGCGAAAGAAATTGCAGAGATAAGGAATGTGCCTTTTGAAGAAATCGCCAGAGCCACCTCCGACAATGCAAAGATAATTTTCAGTCTGGAGTGATATTATGACCTATCCCCTTATCAACCGCCAAAACCCTCTGATACTTGCCTCATCTTCCCCGCGCAGAAAAGAATTGCTTACACGGATCGGTCTGCCCTTTCATCCTGTTGCGAGCAGTGTAATTGAAGAGGATTTCAATGAGGACCCGGTCCAGTCGGCCTGCTCTCTGGCGAAACAAAAGGCCGTTGATGTCAGGCCAGGATTTGAAAGCTCATGGATACTTGGGGCTGATACTCTTGTGGTCGTCGATAATAAAATTCTAGGCAAACCGGAGAATGAGCAGGACGCAGTTGAAATGCTCACCCTTCTTAGCGGAAGGGATCACAATGTCATTACAGGATTCTGCATATTAACCCCGCCAGGGAAAGCTCTTCATTCCGAGGCGGTCATTACCCGGGTCCTTTTAAAAGAACTCACCCGGCAGGAAATAGTTGACTATATAAAGACGGGTGAGCCCTATGGCAAGGCGGGCAGTTATGCGATCCAGGGCATAGGTGCCTTCATGGTTGAGGCAATATCAGGGTCCTACACCAATGTTGTGGGATTGCCGGTATGCGCTTTGATAAAGGCCCTTATCATGGTCGGAGCACTTGAATCCTTTCCCATATTGGGGGTCAAATCTTGAATAGAATAGTGAATAACACAGAAAACAAAGCAAGGAGAAGGGGGACGTCTCCCCTATCCCAAATTATTATCCCTCTTTTTATTGCAAATTTTAACTGCGAAACTTTAGTTTATAAGACTGAATTACCAGTTTAATGATTTTATAACATTCGTGTCTTAGTAATCTCGAATATTAAAGTATCAATATTTCAAAGCCAGTATGATGCAAACAGCTTGACCTCTATAATGAACCCCATTATAATATGATTCATGATAAGAACTTTTAAGTCTTCTGGTACCATGGATATTTTTGATGGTGTGGCATCGCAAACAGCTCGAAGATGCTGTCCTCAATCTATTTGGCCGGTTGCCCGGCGGAAATTGGATCAAATCAACAGAGTTCGGGAAATCAATGAACTTAAAGTGCCTCCTGGAAATCGATTGGAACGCTTGAAAGGTGGCCGGGAGAATCAATACAGTATCCGTATTAATCAACAATATAGAATTTGTTTTACATGGGAGGAAGGCCATGCCTACGAAATCGAAATCACAGATTATCACTGATGTTGGGAGGCGGCTGCCTCGAAATCGACCCCCGACGCATCCTGGGGAGATGCTTTTTGAGGAATTCGTCAAGCCGCTTGACCTTACACAAGCAGAACTCGCTCGCAGCCTAGGCGTTTCGTACCCTCGTCTCAACGAAATTATTAAAGGCAGGCGTTCAGTAACTCCGGATACAGCATTGCGACTTTCCCGGGTTTTGGGCATGTCCGCAGACTTCTGGCTGGGTTTGCAGCAGGATTGGGATCTTTGGCATGCAATGAACAGTCCTGAAGCAAATCAGATTAATCGTCTGAAACCAATCGCCAGAGATCAACATTCTTTTGCATAACCGTTTTCTGCACTTGACAGGTGGCCCGCTGCCGCTCCACACCAGCAGGTGAGAAATACGGTGTGTCAATAATATCCGCTTGATTTGATATCATAATGTAGTATCATATATTCCATGAACAAAAAACAACGACAACCTCTCAATAAAATACTCGAAAAACCTGAGCGTTCAGATATCCCATGGTCTAATATTGAATCCTTAATTATTTCTCTTGGCGGAGAAATATCTGAAGGAAGAGGTTCTCGGGTAAGAGTTTTTTTAAATGATGTAAAAGCTGTCTTTCATCGGCCACATCCAGAACGCGTAACAGAAAAGGATGCGGTGAAATCATTAAGACGATTTTTACATGAAGCAGGAGTAATATCATGATGGAATATAAAGGATATTTTGGAAAAGTCGAATTTGATGATGAGGCAAATATTTTTTATGGTGAAGTATTGAACTTACGAGATGTTGTAACCTTTCA
This sequence comes from Deltaproteobacteria bacterium, assembly GCA_016929755.1. Lineage (GTDB taxonomy): Bacteria > Desulfobacterota > Desulfomonilia > UBA1062 > UBA1062 > JAFGIF01. The sequence continues at coordinate 2,422 of JAFGIF010000071.1, forward strand.
AGGTGAAACAGTTAACAAATTGCGTAAAGCATTTCGTGAATCTATAGACGATTATCTGGATTTTTGCTCCTCCCGTGGTGAAGAACCTGAAAAGCCATATTCAGGTAAATTCGTTGTTCGTGTCGATCCTGAACTTCACAAAACCATTTCTATAGAAGCAAAAAAGACTGGAAAAAGCCTCAATACATGGGTCTCTGACAATCTAACAAAAATAATCCATGAAAACACACAACAATCCAGTTAACGCAGACCCGGCCAAACACCTTATCGGGCCGGTTATCGGTTGATTCCCCGGACACAGCCGGAGCTGTGTCCGGGGAATGCCGCGCTGACTACGTCTCCCGCATTGTCCTCCGGCTGCGCCGGAGAAAGAGGATGCTGGCAGACACCGTAGATCGGTGTAAAAATGTCATGAGAGGTATAAATCCAAGAAACGATAGCACAGTATGGATCGTTTCACATTGAAAGGGCTGATCAAAGTTAATATACAATTAATGCTTTATTGGCTAATTCACAATATTGAAAAAATATTGAACTTCTTAAAGAGTTATGCAAAGGTTGTTTGAGAGGGTATGGTTGATCCTCGATTTATTGAGAACTTTCAACAGCATGGAAAGATATTCGCATGAAAATACTTGCTGTTTCAGATCGAGTTGAAAGCATACTGTACGATAAGTTTGATGAGGCAA
>JAFGIF010000315.1 GCA_016929755.1 Deltaproteobacteria bacterium
GGATGAATGTTCATCTTTCCTTTTGTTGGCTCATACATCCCGGTAACACAGTTGAACAATGTTGTTTTCCCGGCGCCGTTCGGACCGATCAAGGCTACGATTTCTCCATCACGGACCTGAAGGTCGATATTATCAAGAGCCCTCAGCCCGCCGAAATCCATGATCAATTCTTTAACATCAAGAACCGGGCGCAAGGGACTCATTCTTTACCTCTTGGTTTGTTGAGGGTGTAAATTTATATCTCTGCCTTATTCCACTGATAATGCCCTGAGGCCTGAAAACCATTATAATCACCATGCTTGCCCCGAAAACCAGCATGCGGTATTGAGAAAACGCCCGCAAGTATTCGGGGAGCAGGATCAGAATAAGGGCGCCGATAATCACTCCTATAATTGAGCCCATACCTCCGAGCACAACAACGGAAAGGATGATGGCAGACTCCATAAATGTAAAACTGGCCGGGTTGATAAATGTTGTCTTGGCTGCAAATATACAACCAACCAGACCCGCCCAGGTTGCCCCGAGGGCAAATGCCGTGAGCTTTGTCTTTGTCTTGTCAATCCCCATGGCCTGGCAGGCTATCTCATCTTCGCGCAGGGCAATCCAGGCCCTGCCGATTCGTGAGTTTTGAAGCCTGTTGACGACAACAATTGTCAACATTACCATAATAATCATAATATAATATAAATAAATTGTGTGCTGATGGAGATTAAACTGCATGCCGAAAAACCCAGGACGGGATATTCCTGCTATGCCACTGGGACCGAAGGAAAAATCGTTCCAGTTTTCCAGAATAAGCCGGATAATTTCTCCAAATCCAAGTGTGACGATAGCCAGATAGTCACCCCTCAGACGCAGGACCGGAAAACCCAGGAGAATTCCAAACGTGGCGGCAAGCGCTGCGCCTAATGGCAGTGCCATCCAGAAAGTGACACCGAAATGATGATTGAGCAGGGCATAACTGTAGGCTCCAACAGCATAAAATGCCACATACCCGAGGTCGAGAAGGCCTGCAAGGCCCACAACTATATTCAAGCCCAGCCCAAGCATTACGTAAATGAGGGCTGTGATCATTATTGATGTCTGATAGGTCGAGAACTGTAATGGAAATACGAGGATTAATACGCAAAGTGCAACTAATCCCGAAAAATAGATCCTGCGATCGGACATTATTTTCTGCCCAACTCGTTTCTGCCAGGTCTGTTTTTCCTCTTTGCCGCTTTTTTCTTTTCTGGTCATAAGGTAGGACCACAAAAATGAAAGCAAAAAAGTGCCGACCCCGATATATACCAGGTTCATCCATCGCCATTCGATGGTTCTGTCAAGCGGCTTGATCCTGATTACCATAATGGGAAAGGTCAGAAACATGAACCACAGGGAAATGAAAATCGACTTTCGAATTTCCAGGAGGGATTTTATTAAAAGGGATCTTTCCTCGTTCTCCATTGTTGCTATACCACCCTACACCTTTTCCGAAGTTTTCCTGCCGAGAATTCCTGCCGGCCTGAATATCAGTATAAAAACCAGAAGACCAAAGGCGAATACGTCTTCATAATCGCTGGAGACATATCCGGTGGCAAAACTTTCTGTTAATCCCAATACGAATCCACCCAGAACAGCACCCGGAATACTTCCGATACCACCAAGCACGGCAGCGGTAAAGGCCTTAATGCCCGCTATAAAGCCAATATAGAAATTTATCTGCCCCAGGTGAGAGGAAATCAACACACCCCCAACTGCCGCAAGACCGGAGCCGATGATAAAAGTTACTGAGACCACCCGGTTAACATTTACCCCCAGAAGCATGGCCATGGTCTTATCCTGGGCTGTAGCCCGCATGGCTTTGCCCATACGGGTGAATTTTATATACGTGGTCAACAACACTGTGCATACAATAGTTGTTACAATGATAACAAGTTCTGTTGATCTCATTATATGCGATATAGGTTCCATGAATGCAAACTCTTCGATCAGGCTGGGGAAAGAGAGAAAATCGGAAGTCTGTGCCAGCAGAACATAGTTTTGCAGGAAAATGGACATGCCGATTGCACTGATGAGCGGAGAGAGCCTCGGCGCCTGCCTGAGGGGTTTATAGGCAATTTTCTCAACCGTGTATCCATAGGCTGCAGAGTATATTACAGCAATAACACCAGCCAGGATAAACAGCGATAACCCGCTTAATCCGAGTAATGAAAGCACGCTTGCCGCGATAAGGGCAGTGAAAGCGCCGATCATGTAGATCTCACCATGGGCAAAATTGATCAGCTCAATGATGCCGTAAACCATGGTATAACCAAGGGCAATGATCGCGTAAATGCTGCCCCTGGTAAGACCGGCTAAAAAAAGTTCAAGAAAATATTCCATCTTTGTTGTCTAATCGAATCTCAGCGCTGTATAAGATTGATCAAGGGGCAGATAACCTGCCCCTTGTGTTTGTAAAAGAATGTTTCTACTTGATTTCGACATAGACTCCATTCTGCACCTGGTACATTGAAAAACCAATACCCTTGGCATCGCCGCGCTCATCAAAGCTGATCCTTCCGAGTGGTGTATCAAACCATTCGGTTGTGAGAGCTTTTACTACGGCATCGTAATCTGTCGAACCGGCCTTTTCTACTGCACCAAGCAGACACAGGGTTGCAGCATAGGCATTCGGATAAAAAGCACCTGGTTCTTCTCCATACACTTTTTTATGATGCTCAACTGCGGCAATTGCGGCAGCGGATTTGCTGGTATCAATCGGCCCGGTGGCATAAACGCCTTCAGCATACTCTCCGGCCACCTTGATAAAAGTTTCATCCCTGACACCATCATCAGAGATAAATATAGTATCCATCTTTTTCTTGCGCATCTCGCCGACAATTTTTGCGGCTTCAGGATGATACCCGCCATATACAACCGCCTCTGCACCCGAGCGTTTGATTTTCTGCACAACTGCCGGATATCCGACTGCACCGGGGGTTATCCCCTCAAATAATGCCACCTCGACACCTTTTTTCTCAAAAAAGTCCTTGACAAATTCAGCAATACCTTTGCCGTAATCTCCCTTGTCATGCAGAATCGCCACTTTCTTAACATTGAATTTGTTAATGGCAAAATCCACCTGAAGCGCTGCCTGGGCATCATCAGCTGAAATGGTACGGAAGAAATTTGGATACTCACCACTCTTGGTCAAATCGACATTTGTTGCAGATGGCGACATGGTAACAATTTTGGCCTCTTTATAAATGCCAAGCGCTGCCTTTGTGGCACCGCTGCAGATATGCCCCATAA
>JAFGIF010000007.1 GCA_016929755.1 Deltaproteobacteria bacterium
CAATAGGACTGGAAAACCAATGCAGAAATATAGCCGGTTTGTTGACATCTCCAAAAAGCCGTGATACAAAATCTATTAGAGCAATCGGCCTGGATGTTCTATCGGGGTTGCACTGCTTATCAATAAGGCCTTGTTTCAAGCCACCGACATCACGACCAATAGGCTGAATAGATGTTGGCTGAATGGTAGTACGGTTCGGTATTCTAATTTGCTCACGTATTAACGCAACCATATATTGTTCTGGGAACATTTCGTCGGAATGGAGGTTGATATGCGGACAATCGCCGTTATTAATCAAAAAGGGGGATGTGGCAAGACCACAACAGCAATAAATCTTGCTGCCTGCCTGGCGGATCATGAGCAACGTGTTTTGCTGGTCGATCTTGATCCTCAGTCTCACACAACCCTGGGGCTCGGTTTAAATCCGGGTGAGTTTAAGCTGGGCATATATGATCTGTTACTGGACCGGGAGCAGAAAAACATCAGGATAGAAGAAGTTTTACTTGTTATTTCAAAATATCTTCATCTGTTGCCCTCAGATGTTGTGCTGAGTGCTGCTGAAGCGGTTCTGTTAAGCAGAGACGATCGCGAATACTATCTGCGGGAAATTCTCGAATCTGTCCCTGAGCGTTATGATTTTATTATTCTCGATTGTCCTCCGAGTATCGGGGTGCTGACATTTAATGCCCTTTTCGCCTGCTCAGAAGCTATTATACCGATGGACAGCGGATCGTTTTCACACTCCGGACTGTCGCGCTTAATGGAGACGATCAACCTGATACGTATTAATTCCGGGCATAAAATTCAGGTCAATGTTCTGGCAACCATGTTTGACCGCAGGACCAGGATTGCCCGTGAATCGCTGGCGGAGATCAGGCGTGCTATGGTTGGCCACGTGTTTCAGACTGTCATTCATTTTACAACTGCCCTGAAAGAAGCTGCCAAACAAGGACGCTCGATTATTGATTTTTCAACGAGCAGCACCGGGTACGCTGATTACATGAACCTTACCCGGGAAGTGCTTGCAATGGTAGATGCGGACGCATCAGCAGGAAATATTCAATCAGCCAGTGCTCCACCTGTTGTGACTGAGGACGGGGTACTGTTCACATACTACGCACCACAAGCCAAGCGGGTGTATCTCTCGGCTGATTTTACAAACTGGAAAACCGATAAGGTTCCACTTTTCAATATTGATGGCAATGGGATATGGCAGAAGATTGTACCGCTTGAACCCGGCAGATATGAATATAAATATTATGTCGATGGACATTGGAAAACAGATCCTGCAAACCCAAATCAGATTTCTAAAGAATTCGGGTCCAACTCATTTTTCGAGATGTAGTCATTATGCAGGAGTCAGGTAGATTTGGAAGAAGCCTGGATGAGGTATTTCATTGTTTTCTTTCCGAAGATGTAAAACGGGAGGTTAAAAATACTAATTTTTATGCAGATAATACACATGTTATTCATTGTCTTCATCCAGGCTCAATTTTAATACAATCGTTTTTTATCGCCAATCTCGCGTTTGAACTGGCGCGGTATCAACTGAGTGTCATTATCCTTGAACATATGGATTATCAGGAGGGTGATGTTCTATCCATTGCAAAAAGTCTGATACCCGATCATAATGCATTCCACGGATTCAGCGTCAAAATCAATGGTTGTGCGAATATAACGTTAGTGGATTCAGCGCTTGTAAAAGATTTTCCGGGAAATGTATCCGGGTGGTTTGAAGACTTGATGAACCCCGAAAGGTTTCTGCTTATAAATTCTGGAAATATCCTTGCATACTTCACTAAACAGCAGGTGCCTTCAGATATAATACTGATGACCAGAACAGATTGGAAATCTCTACTGCAGGCCTATGTATATATGAAATTCATGCTGGAGTTCGATACTACAGGCCGGATACATATCATATTCGATGAGGTACAGGATGAAGAAAAAGCCCAAAAGATATTTATGCATTTTGCAAGCTATATCGATAGGAAATTATGTCAAAAGCCGATATTCCTGGGCGCTTTGGTGCATGACGAATTACTTTATCGATCAATAAAAGAACAGAAGCCTCTGATCCTTTCACCGGAAATTTCAATATCAAAACGATGCCTGATGAGCATTTGCGATAAATTTATCATGTCAGAACAACAAAAGGAGACAGCGTAGCCATATGACACGTATTTTAAAACCAATAAAAATTGAAAATAATGCTCACCTTGCGCAGATCTGCGCCGAATATTTTTCCGATCAATACGGTGTTTCCATAATCGATTATCATGTATGCTCAGGGGATAGAGGATCAATTGACATCCTTGCCGCTCAGGGCAAGAAGGTCTATCTGATGAGCATCGGCAAATCAGATTTCGCAACAACGCTTATGACTTCTTTTCTTGGCTACCGCTGGTATCAGGAGAACCTGGATCTCCTTCTAAGAACCTATGGCAGCAGAGGATTAAGCAAAGATAACTCGCCGGTAATCGTGATTTTATCAGCAGATCTCGATATGCATGCCTGCTCGGTGTGCAGTGATGTGTGCAAGGTTCCTTTGCAGTTTTATCGATATAGTATTTTCGGATCACAAAGCGAACCTGAAATATTTGTAGAACCGGTTTGTGGTGTTGATTCTTCCATGCAAAAGCAG
>JAFGIF010000072.1 GCA_016929755.1 Deltaproteobacteria bacterium
CGTTCAGACTATGACGCACTGCAACTGACAGGATTATATTTCAGCAGGGTAGTCATTTGTTTTCAACAGGATCCAGCGTGCTATTTCTATGTGGCGGCAGAGAACACTATTGATTCAAGATGTCCTGTTCCCGCCCTAACCCCTCGAATAACAGGAAAGCCCTGTAAAAGTTTTCCGGATTGGCCGTATACTTGTCTCAGCTTCGATCATGGATCATAGACTTCATTATCCTTTATTCAGATCCATTATGAAAAAATAATCATGCGATTTATCGCAGATAAAAAATCTGCCTTGCTTCAGTCTTAAAACATCCAGGTCAGCCCGAAATCGAGGCTTTCTTCACTCAGGGTGGATTCGATGGTTACCGGACGGCCGAAAAGATCTGTGCCGGTCTCACTGATTTTCTCTTCGAAACCAAGCATATACCCCAGGTGAACAGAAAATCGCGGGGCGAATTCATAGCCGATTCCAAAGGTGAGATGCTTTTCAATGATGGCCGGAAACCCGATAATCCGGAATGTTTCGTAATAATATGTGGGGACTTCCTTACCCTGAACACTCTGAACATTGTTCGGCATGAATGTGCCGTCAAATCCATCGTGCACATCCAGGGGTTGTTTTGCATAATTATAGCCAATTCTTAAGGAAAGCTTGGATGAAGGCTTCAGCTGTAAACCGATTGCATATACCCACTGGTCGCCCCAGTCAAAATCATCATACCCTGTTGAATCAGACCAGTTTATCCATTTGATATCCACCTCTATAAGTACATCAAACAAATCAGGCAGATTATAAGCCGCACCGATTCCGACCTGTTGCGGGACTTCCAATTCAAGGGAATCCAAAAAGTTGTCATCATCGAAATAGGCCACATTTTTATGGTCGGCTGTCTGCGGGGATATATAACTGAGCCCAAGTGAAATCGTTTCGCTTGGCTTGTAGATCAGACCGGCCTGGATACCGTACGCATAGGTGGGAGACGATCCCTGTCGTAAATCAAGAGTCGCATAATCGATATGCAGAGCAAGGCCTAATGACAAATTTCCCATAGGCTGTACGGCGATGGCCGGGGCAAATTTCATGATCTGCAAAGCGGTATATTCTCCGGCAATAAGCGGGGCCGTGCCGAATTCTCCGAAATCAAACCCGGCGGGATCGTCAAGTGCGGTCTCTCTGTAATCTACACCAAGCCCGGATACCCCGTAGGCTGCGATACCGAATCTCCAGGCCGGCATCCCCGGGGAGATGGGAACGGACAACCCAATGGCGGGTATTGCAAAAACATCATCATCGCTATCATCTCCAACATCGCCCGTGACCAGTTTCACCCTTGCACTAACAGCAGGCATAAACAGAGTTCCCGCGAAATCAAACGAAGATGCCGGGCAGAATGAACCGAAACACATACTGGCCGGATTTGAAAAAACCGCACTGATTGCATCCTGGGGAGCAGCAATGCCGACACCCCCCATTGCCCTGGAGATAGGTCCGATTGAAATCAGGTTGTCGCCATTTGTGGCAAAGGCTGCCGGTGAAATTATAAAGGCGAAAAGCACCCCTATCAAAACTACTTGTATCTTTTGCATGAGTCCCTCCTATTTAAAGGATTTGGGAGTTATCATTCATATGGTGTATTTATTTCTGTGCATTAATATAAGTTTTAATTGTGAAATATCCAGATTCCGAATCAAGAGTTTTTGATATAATTGAATTCAATGAACCACAAAGGTATGATCCTGCATTACAGTAACAAGAATAAGATCTTGGTTAAATTGTGCCCATAATGATATATTTTGGTTTGTGAGGAGAATACATCATGGTTGCCGCTGCATTATGCCGCTTTTAAAGATCATTGTATGCCTTCACATGGAAGACGAGCCAAAAAGCAGGTGCAGCAATAATTCACAGGATCAAGAGAAACAATACATGGGTGGAACAGGAGCTTTTAAATTTAGTGCTTAACTCGAACCGTGATACAGGACGGAAAACCACGATTCTCTATAGGCTCTGGGAAATACTGTCTTCACTTAAAACCGCGATCGTTCTGCTGTTTTGCCTAGTTGCAGCATCCATACTCTCAACCCTGATTCCACAACTGGCCGGCGGCCTGTCTGATGGAACTGATAATATTCCCTTGATCCGTCGCATTCTTTCGGATCTTAAACTCACCGATGTATATCATTCATTCTGGTATATCGGCCTTGCTTTTCTCCTGTGTGTAAATTTAACGGCATGCATGATCCGATCAGCACGCCGGGCATTCAGGCACCATGGTATCCCATCGATGCCGTTATCTCCGATGAAAGAAACAACTTTTACTACCTCTGAAGATTTACACGAAGTTCTCCCGAGACTGAAGGAAACGGTGAACAAAAGATTCATGGTTCGGGTACGAGAGGATCATGATTCCTGGCTCATGTATGGAGAAAAAGGGTTTCTTCGTCGCCTAGCCCCATTCATCATTCATGGGAGCATCCTGGTAATTATAGCCGGGGTCGCGCTTGGGGTGTACGGTTTTAATGCCACGGTGGAGATCCCCGAGGGAGAAACAATTGAGACGGTTGTGCTCAAAAATGGTGAGCCCAAAACCCTGGGTTTTCAGGTCCGGTGTGACCAATTCCGTGTAGAACACTATGAAAACGGAATGCCAAAGGATTTTTGCTCTCTCCTGAGCTTTTTCGAGGACAACCAAGTCGCCCTTCAGGTCCCGCTGCGCGTCAATCATCCGGTTAGTTTTCATGACATACGATTCTATCAATCCGGTTACAGCCCCATGTCTTCGGCCTGGATCACAATCTCCATGGGAAATGAGATACTCGAGGCTGAGGCAGTAAAGCCGGGAGAAATAATCCCGTTAAATAAGGCTGGCTTCATTGCCAGGCTGAAGCGGGTGGACCAGAACCTGATGAAACTTGGTCCGGGTATACAAATCACGCTGGAAACTCCTGAAAGATTGCAACAACTCTGGGTATTCAAGGATATCGAACACATCCAGGCCCATATTCCCGACCTTTTTGCAAAGGTACCTGCATTTAACCCCGGCCTTGTAAAACCTTTCACTTTTTCCCTTAACAAGGTGGAGACCAGCTACATAACCGGGCTCACAGCAAGCCGCGACCCTGGTGTACCGGTGGTGGCAGCCGGTGCCATCTTTTTCCTTGTTGGGATCATTCTTATTTTCACTATCCCCTGTCAGCGGATATGGATCCGGATTGATTCGCACGGTTTGTCCCGGAAAATATCAATCGTGCAGCAAAGAAACGATCTGCCACATAAACCGGACAAACAGATTATGAACGTACTATACGACACCAGCAAGGAGAAGCCGTGAATGATTTGATTCTCAGCTGGGTCACTTTTGTATACCTGGGAGCCTTTGTCATGCTCCTTATCCATACAAGCACACAAAGACGTTTATGGGCCTCGATTGGTTTGTCTCTGTGTTTTGTCGGGCTCGGGCTGCATAGTGCCGGTCTGGCTGTACGCTGGCTGGAATCATATCACCTGGGCATCGGGCATGCCCCATTATCCAATTTTTATGAATCGCTTGTCTTTTTCGCATGGGCCATTATGCTCATCTATCTTATCCTCACTAGAAGACAGGTTCGAAACACGGTCGGGGTTTTCGTGATGCCCTTCTCTTTTCTTCTCATGGCCTATGCATCTTTCTCGCCAGCGATCGACAGCCAGATAAAGCCTCTGATACCGGCTTTGAAAAGCAACTGGCTCATCACGCATGTGATCACCTGTTTCTTGGGATATGCAGGTTTCTTCATGGCATCATGCTTCGGGACTTTCTATCTCTACAAAGAACGCAACGGCTCCGATGCATCGCAGATCGGCATCAGGCTCTATCAGAGTATCGCTGTCGGGTTTATCCTGTTTACCATAGGGATTATAACCGGCTCGGTCTGGGCTCATATGGCATGGGGTAGGTACTGGGGCTGGGATCCCAAGGAAACCTGGGCGTTGATTACGTGGCTTATCTATGCCGCCTGCCTGCATGTCCGCCTGAAGCATCAGGTGGTGAATCGTCGCATGGCCGTGATATCAATTATCGGCCTGGCAAGTGTGCTGTTCACATATTTCGGTGTCAACTACCTGCCGGGGCTCCACAGTTATTTTTAAGCTTTCACAACTCATAAATCGTTATACAACGGACAAAATTATTCTTAATATTTTTTGTAATACGCCCTCGAATCTTTCGGCTTAAGAAATCATAGGCCTGTCGGAAAAACACACAATATTTATAGACCGGCGGCAGCCCTTGGGTTGCTCCATACGGGCCAACCGCCGGGCAGGTAGTAAACGATTCAACCTTGGGGGGGATTGGCGGAGCGACTTGGCCCCGCCAATCTTTTGAGGAAGAGGGTTCTTCCTATATGCTAAAATATCTTCGTAATGCTCTTATTCCGATAGGGTACTCCCCTGTCGGCAGGATTGCAGACAGCAGATCTGCAATGCGTAATAAAAGATAATTTAAATTAAGTGACATCGCATTTTTCTAATGTAAAAAACATTTATTCCTGAGTGTCTTTGATTTGCCCTATATGTTGCCTAACCAGATCTCTTCATATGCATGCCTTATTATGCCTTGCTAAACTATGCTTGCAATAACATATATATTGATTTTAACGAGCCTGTCAACTTAAGATTTTTCAGAATTTCTAAAAAAAGAAACATCCACTACATCCAAATCTCTGTTCAAAGGTAAAAGCTTA
>JAFGIF010000316.1 GCA_016929755.1 Deltaproteobacteria bacterium
AGCAGATTTGCAGCAAGTTCAATTGAGATGGGATGCTCAATAGAAACATCCCGGAGCTTGAGGTCCAGTGCATCAAGGGTGATAGCCGGAGCCTTGGGTAGTAGTTTTTCATCCTTATAGAGTATTCTCGCCTGATCGATGAATACCGAGTGAGCCAGGGCTGCAGCCAGCCACCCTGGTTTAACTGCACTTTTGCTGCTGAGAGAGGCCGGGCTGGCCTGTGATGCATGTTGGGGTTTGATTGAATCATCTTTTTTTATCTTCACCAGGTCACTGAAATTAAAAACACCCTGTGCATTGCGCATGATTCGTACGGTGGGTTGGTGAATAATGATCTTTTTTGCAATTATCTGTTTTTTTATGAGCGGCAGAATGCGAATCTTTATATCCAGGGCATCCACGTGCACAAAGGCCTCAGGAGAAAAGGCCGGACTGTCCATAACCTGTAATCCACTGATCTCTATCCCGAGTCCGGATACGATCGTCAGGTCGATGGTTTCGAAATCAACTATGCGATCGGTATAGGGCTTCAATTGTGCAAGGACGGAATCCTTATATTTATTGAGGTCGATGAAAAAGGGTGCTGAAATCAGCACTACCAGGCAGATGCCGAGTATGAGCACTCCATATAGCAGGATTTTCTTCATTGTTTTACTTTAGAGGCGATTGCCTATAATTTTTTTTAATATCAAAGTATAAGCACCATGAACCTCACCGCTAAAAAGTATTGCATACTCTTTGTATATATGTGAAGTATTCATTTGTCACAATCAATATAATACCTGTCAGTTTACAATACGATGGTTTTAATGACCTCGCAATATGGATGCCGATATTTTGAGAATATTGTTTATTTTCCCTCCGTATAGTTAAGCTGAGGTTTTATCAGCAGTAGGAATGGGATCTGTACGACAATCATCATTTATAAAAAAGTGAGGCAGGAAAAGTCTGCTCTAGCTGCTGTTAATGATTTTCGTCTTATATTGCTGATGTTTGCGATTTACGATGCAGATTGATTTTCAACCGATTTCACGAACTCACGGAAAGGGATCTTTTTGGGTCAAGTACTTCGCGTATCTTTTGAGACAAATCATTCATGTTGAATGGTTTTTGAATAAAACCGTTACAGCCCTTTTCAATGATGGCCAGTGCTTGACCGTTCAGGCTGTACCCGCTTGAAAGGATCACTTTTATTGAGCTATTGATCTGACGTAACTGTTCAAACGTTTCGCTGCCACCCATTTCAGGCATAATCATATCCAGGATTACAAGGTCAATTTTATCCTGATTTTGCTTATAAATTTCAACTGCCTGCATGCCATTGTGGGCCGCGAGCGCCTGGTAGCCCAACTGCTTGAGCATTGCCGATGCGACTTCTGTGATCATTTCCTCGTCATCCACCAGGAGCACGGTTTCAACCCCGGTTAGCGTTTCCAGGACCCCGGTTTTTTCAACCTCAACGGTTTTCGTAGATGCCGGCAGGTAGATGGTAAAAGTGGTTCCGTTTTCTTTTTCACTATAAACATTGATATGTCCACCGTGATTTTCGATAATCCCGTAGACCGATGCCAGGCCCAGTCCGGTACCTCTATTCATTTCTTTGGTGGTAAAGAATGGCTCGAAAATTCTCTGCTTGGTAATCTCGTCCATGCCGATTCCTGTATCGGTGATGGAGACCTTTACATATTTACCGGGGGAAATTCGATATGGTTTTACAAAATCTTTATCCAGAACTGCATTTTCCGTGGATATATACAGTTCGCCGCCACCCGGCATGGCCTGCCAGGCATTGACTAAGAGATTCAGGAGCACCTGATCCATCTGGCCGGGATCAATTTCCACTATCCACAGGTCGGTCTGAAATTTATGATGGATAGCTATTTCCTTCTTGGTACGGCCAAACAGATCAGCACTTTTTCTTATCAGATCGTTTAGATCGGTCGGCTTCACTTCATACCTGCCGCCCCGTGCAAATCCCAACAATTGCTTCGTGAGATTAGATCCCCTTTGCACGTATTCTTCAATGTTTTTGGTCCGTTCGCTGATAAATTGTGGCAGATCATCATTGGCCTGCATCAACGATGCATTGCCCTGGATTCCCATCAACAGATTATTGAAATCATGGGCAATGCCCCCTGCCAGTGTGCCTATGGCCTCCATTTTCTTTGCCTGCTGGAGCTGTTTTTCGAGCATTTCGGTCTCGGTGACATCCATGACGACCCCCTGCAGTGATGGCTTACCCTGGAAGGATACGGGTGCAGCGCTGGCATTAATTCTGAAGGACGTTCCGTCCTTTCTTTTTGCGGTGAAAACCATTGAGGCAGAAGTTGGCAGCTCGCCTTTTGACTTTGCGCTAATGCGTGTATGCACGAGTTCATGTTCATCCGGGATTATTATATCCCAGAGCGTCAATTTCTGGAATTCTTCTAAACTAAACCCAAACATCTCACAAATCTTATCGTTGAGGTATGTGAATTGACCAGAAGGTAACTCCGCAATAAACAGGCCCAGGAATACATTTTCAACCAGGAAGCGATAGCGGTGTTCGCTGTGTCTGAGTTCTTCTTCTGCCTTTTTACGGGCGGTGATATCGCGGGCAACATATATTTTCGCTACGGTTTTGCCATCCCTGATAAGGGGAACCCCACTGATTTCGCCGAATATTTGATTGCCATCCTTGGCAATGAATGTATACACCGCTGAAGTGATATTCTTGCCGGCAAGTATGGTTTTCATATCCATTGTCGCCGTTTTCAGCGTTTCAGGGGTCAGGATATTAAGATTGTACAAGCCTGTTCCAAGTATCTCTTGGGGTTTATATCCCAGGATGCGTTCTATGCTTGGCGAAACCATTACTACCCTGTTATTGGAATCTATAGTGCACATAACATCCGAGGTGTTGGCAAAATGCAGGCTGTAACGTTGTTCGCTTTCTCTCAGCGCTTCGTCCGCCAGCTTGCGCTGGATGGCAATCGAGGCCTGATTAAGCAATGTCTCAAGAATGTTTTTGCTGGGTAAATTGGCACCGATGGGCAAAATGATCACAACATTGCCGAAGAGTTTATCCTGTGTGGTAAAGCCCATGGTGTATATCTTACCTAGATCGAGCAGATCCTCCACGGTTTTACAGATACTTTCCGCGACAGTACCGAATGTAAGCTCGTACAGGCCCCTGACTTCCTGCAGTGCACCACTGTGCAATACCTCTAAGGCTGTTTCATTAGGAGTAAAATGCATTCCTATGAGATCGTCTCCCATAAATTCTTTGACAATATCTACATATTGATCAATACCCAACACAGCCTGGATGTGTAGTTCGTTCGACATCTCCTTGTAGGCATGAACGATGATGATTGCGTTTTGACCGATATAATTCTGTATTTGTTTTCCGATATGTTTGTAAATATTTCCGTCGGGGCTGAGTTCAACAAAACTCAGGGCTGTATTGGAGAGAAATTCCATGTCAGTCAAATACTGTTTTTCTTTCTCTTCATTTCGTTTACGCTCGCTGATGTTCTGGATTTGTGAAACAAAGCAAATGGGGCTTCCATCCGTATCCTTGAGGAGGGAGCTGCTGACCATGCCGTAGACCACGTGCCCTTTTTTATGAATATAGCGAGTTTCCAGCCATACATAGGGTAGCTCACCGTAGAAAATTTTATCATGAAGCTGAGTGTAAAATTCAATATCTTCGGGATGGATAATTTCCTTTACTTTTTTTGCCAGCAGTTGCGACTCTGCATAACCAAGCATTTCACAAAGGAATGGATTTACTGTCTGAAAGAATCCGTCGGTATCGACTATGGCCATGCCGATAGCAGCATAGGTAAAGGCGCTGCGGAATTTTTCCTCTTTCTCCAGGAGCGTCTCTTCCCGGCGTTTGCTCTCTGTAATATCACGCAAAACGATCAAGCGCCCTGTTAAATGCCCGTAACCATACAGAGGTGATATTCTCAAATCAAAGTATCGCTTTTCTCCATCTTTCTCAAGGATTATCTCAGAGTGCCCTTCAATGGTATCGCATAATTTTTCGACCAGATTCGGCCAGTCAGACAGCACCTCTGCCATTGGTTGCCCGATTACCTCCGAGGCTGTTTTCCCAATTACCCACTGGCTGGTTTCATTCAGATCAACGACCCTGTTAAGCCCGTCCAGAATCACGACACTGTCACTCATGCTCTTGATCACAGTGTCATAGGCAATGGGGACTATATCAAGCAGATGGTAGCGGAATATTCCCCAGGCCATCGCAATGCCGCTTAAGGTAAACATGAAGATTGTCGGATCCAGAAATGTTGGTAGCGGTGATAGCCCGGAAATATAGACGGCATTACCAATCCAGGGAGCCAGAGCGCCAATTAATAATGCCCCGGATTGTCCCCGGTACAGGTGTGGTGAACGGATAAGTGCTTTAATGAACAGGAAACTTCCAATAAACAGTAAGATATAGCAAAAGGCGGAATGAACCCAGAACCATGGACCGAAAGTTCTATCGAGAATTGGAAAATATCCACTTGTATCAAGATGAATGCCGTACATCATCAGCCCGTGCATTTCATTCGTTATCAGCATTACAATGGTAATGATCGGGATAATGGAGAGCAGTCCAAGCCGTTGAAGCGTTAACCAATGGATTTTTCCGGTATACTGAAGAGCCAATGCCAGCCATGCAATCGGCACAATTGCAATACTGATATACTGTATTTGAGTCCAGAAGAGCATTTCGGGAAGTATGGTGCCTGCCAGCTGGAATATATACTCGAACGACCATGTCCCGACAGCGAGCATCAAAACGATAAATGGTATGGCCCCCGTAATGTTTCGGCGTTTCAAGCCAAATCCGGCCAGCGAAAAGGATATGATAGTTGCAATGATTACCGGCAGCAGATAATGGTTGTATTGTATATGCATATTGTACTGATCTGATCCTTACATTCTACATGTATTATAAAAAATCCATACACGAACAATTTTTACTTATCGTTCTTATAGTTTTCTATCGACCGGTATTAGCAAAAAATTAAGAAAATCTATTAATTTATCAGCATCACAGGAGACATTGTGATATTTTTAGAGGATATGTCTGGGTCAATATGTAGATGCCCCTAGCTGGCATTTTATGCACAAGGATATTGTTGACACCGCCCAATGTTGGCGTATCATGATGAAGAGTTCACTTTAGTGAGGGAAACGGGATGACTGGAAAACCAAGCTATGCCGAACTGGCAAGACGTGTCAAGGAACTGGAGCATGAGTCCAATCTGCGCAAACAGGCTGAGGACACACTTCGCAAATATGAACTGATCATTTCGACGATTGAGTATCCGATGTCGTTTGTTGATCAACGCTATGTCTATCAGGCCGTCAATGATGCCTATCTCTCTATTTTTCAAAAAAAACGCGAGGAAATTATCGGACAAAGTGTGGCGGATCTGGTGGGGCAGGAAGTATTTGAGCAGAGGGTCAAGGGATTTCTCGATCGCAGCCTGTCAGGAGAGGAAATACATTTTGAAGACTGGTTTGATTACCCAAGTTGGGGACACAGGTATGTACGGGTAAGCTATTATCCTTTTTACGAAGATGAACATACCATAACCGGGGTCGCTGCAAGCACCTACGACATTACCGAACACAAACTGGCTGAGCAAGAACAGCACAGAACAACCCATGAATTGCTTATCAGGAATCGAATCGATCAGATATTCCTTACCGTGCCCGATGATGAGGTATACGGTGAAATTGTACAGGTAGTTATGGATGCTATTGCAAGCATTTGTGGCATCTTCGGGCATTTAGACCATACCGGGGATATGGTATATACTTCGATGATCTGCCAAAATCAAGGCCAGTACCAGATTATCGATAATAACATGGGATTTCTCCAGGAAATGAGGGATGGGGTCTGGGGTAGGGCCCTGAAAGAAAAACGAGCTTTGTATTCGAACCAACCCCTGCGGGGCAGAGAAGGCGATTTTCCGATTAGCAAATATATGATCGCGCCCATTGTCTTTCAAGATGAAGTTGTCGGAAGTTTTCTGGTAGCCAACAAACAAACAGCCTATGAAGATTCCGATCAGTCATTGCTGGAATCTATTGCCAACAGAATTGCCCCGATACTGAATGCCAGATTGCAGCGAAACAGGGAAGAAATGGAACGCAAGCAAGCCGAGGAGGCATTACGTCTGGCCCATGATGAGCTGGAGATGCAAGTTGAGAAGCGCACCTTTGAGTTGATCCAGACCAATAAGCAACTGAAAAAAGAGATCGAAGAGCGCAAGCAGGCCGAAAAGGCACTCAAACAGAGCGAAAAGGAATTTCGTTCTCTGTTCGAAAATATACAGGATATTTTTTATCGGACTACACTGGATGGTGAGATTGTCAAGGTCTCCCCCTATGTTGAGAAAGCCACCGGAT
>JAFGIF010000073.1 GCA_016929755.1 Deltaproteobacteria bacterium
AAATCAAAAATTGGGAGGGACGGAGTTGTATATGTCCAGATTGTGCCGTCTTCGGCGATGGTCGAGATAATATACTCGCCCTGATTCATCCATTTCTTCAATCCCTGAAATTCCATTTTTAAATATTGTGTAGACATTTCCGGATTCTTCCATCCTTGGATCAGTTTCGCATGCCTATACAGATATATCGGTAGTTGGTATGGCGGGCTTGAAATAATTTACTCTTTAAAGGATTGTGAGTCTTTATAAAGTTTATAGTCCATACTGTCTACGAGTGCCATCCAGGAAGCCTCGATGATATTGCTTGAAACACCGACCGTATTCCAGTGATTTTGCTTATCTCCTGATTCTATCAATACCCGCACCACGGATTCGGTGCCCTTTTTTGAAGAGATGACACGAACCTTGAAATCGAGCAGGTTTACATCTTCGATCCTGGAATAGAATTTTTCCAGGGCCTTTCTCAAGGCATTATCGAGCGCATTGACAGGCCCGTTACCAAGTGCCGCTGTATGTTCAACACTTCCATCCACATCAATCATGATTGTAGCCTCGGAAATGGGTTCGGTGTCTTCGCTGCGTTTTTCCGTGATAACCCTGAATCCTTTGAGTTTGAAGAAACGCATATGCTCACCCATGGACCGTTTTATTAAAAGTTCCAGAGATGCATCCGCCCCTTCAAACTGGAAACCGCAGTCTTCGAGATCTTTGATGCTTTTGACAAGTGCTTGGGCGGTTGTATCATTTTTGGTAAGATCGAGATTGAATTCTTTGGCTTTGTAGATGATATTACTCTTGCCTGATTGCTCTGATACCAGGACCCGGCGTTTGTTCCCCACCAGCACCGGATCAATGTGTTCGTAGGTCTGGGGATTGTCCATGACGGCGCTCACATGAAGTCCTCCCTTATGGGCAAATGCAGCTTCACCAACATAGGGTTGGTGTTTATTGTGGGAGAGATTGGCGATATCATTGACATAGTGGGAAACTTCGGTGAGCAAATGCAAGCCGCTTTCAGGCAGGGTTTGGTATTCCATTTTCAAGCTTAAATTCGGAATCACCGAGCATAAATTTGCATTGCCGCAGCGTTCACCGATGCCGTTAATGGTGCCTTGTACGTGATCGATATTGTTTTCAACCGCACACAAGGTATTTGCCACTGCAAGGTCTCCGTCATTATGGCAATGAATTCCCAGGGGGGGACAATTGGTTTCTTTTTTGACTTCCTTGATAACCATAGCGATATCACAGGGCAGGCTGCCTCCATTGGTATCGCACAGTATTATTCGGTCTGCCCCGCCTGACATGGCAGCTTTAATAACTGCTTTGGCATATTCGCGATTCGCTTTGAAGCCGTCAAAGAAGTGCTCGGCATCGAAGAATGCGATAGCAAAGTTTTGCTTCAAGTATGCTATGGTATCGGTGATAATATGCAAGTTTTCATCTGGTGAACAACCCAGCCCGCCTTTGCCTTGTACATGCACATCCCATGCCTTGCCGACGATTGTCACTCCATCCGGCTTGGCTTGCACCAAGGCCTTGATCATGGTGTCGTTTTCAGGTTTGTTGCCCGGCCGGCAGGTGCTGCTGAATGCAATCACCTTGGAATAGTTCAGGTTCAGGTCGCGTAATTTGGGAAACAGTCGTTTATCTTTAGGGTTCGCGCCCGGCCAACCGGCTTCAATATAATCAATGCCAAGCTGATTCAATTTGGTAGCAATCAGACATTTATCATCTATTGTAAAGGCAATATCTTCTGACTGAGCGCCGTCACGCAAGGTTGTATCATACAGCTCAATTCTCGCCAAAATTTCCTCCGGGCTTCTCGAGCTCGAATGAATCGTGGAGTACTCTTACTCCAAGTTCGATAAACTTTTCGTCCACTACGCACGAAATCTTGATTTCAGAGGTTGAGATCATCATAATGTTGATCCCTACTGAGGATAGGGCCTCGAACATTTTTGCAGCTACACCAGCATGAGAACGCATGCCGGCGCCCACGATAGATATCTTGGCAATTGAGGTATCACCGAGAACGTCTCTGGCACCGAGAGTTTTATTTATCTCTCCGATTATAGAAAGGGCTTTTTCAAAATCCGTCATGGTGACCGTAAAACTCATGTCGGCTGACATTCCGTCTGTGGATATATTCTGGATAATCATATCCACATTGATATTCTTATTGGATAGAGCACTAAACAGGGTTGCTGCAACTCCAGGCTTGTCCGGCACGCCGAGCAGGGTAATTTTTGCCTCGTTTTTGTCGTAGGTAATTCCCGAAACCACTTCTTTTTCCATTTCACTATCCTCCATGGTGACTAAGGTCCCGCCATCATCAGTAAAAGTGCTTTTGACCAGTATCGGCACATTGTGTTTCTTTGCAAATTCAACTGATCTGGTCTGTAAAACTTTTGCACCCAGAGATGCCATTTCCAGCATTTCATCGTATGATATTTTATCCAGTCTGCGGGCCTTAATGCAAATATTGGGATCACTGGTATATACGCCGTCAACGTCTGTATATATTTCACAAATATCAGCCTTGAGCACAGCGGCCAGTGCAACAGCAGATGTATCCGATCCCCCCCTGCCCAGGGTAGTGATATCCCTATCCTTGGTAATGCCCTGAAACCCGGCAACAACCGCAACTTCATGAGCTGCAAAGATTTTATTGAGGACATCTGCATCAATATCCAAGATACGAGCCTTGGTATGAGAAGTATCGGTTTTGATGGCAATTTGATGCGCAAGCAGAGATCTGGCAGGAACGCCCATGTCATTGAGCATCATGGCCAAAAGGGCGACACTGACCTGTTCACCGGTGGATATCAGGACATCCATTTCACGCAGGTGTGGCGTGTGAGAAAGTTCATGAGCCAAATTTATGAGTCGATCGGTCTCGCCTGCCATGGCAGATAAGACGACAGCTACATTTTCGCCCTGCCGGTATCGGTGAGCTACTTTTTGGGCGACGTTTTTGATTTTATCCAGGTTGGCCACCGATGTTCCGCCGTATTTCTGTACTACTATTCCCATTCGTTCAAAACCCCTTTTTTAATTATATGCTTATTTTGTTTTCGCCGTTGTTTCGCAAAGGGTATCGAGCTTCACCCAGGGGATGGATGTTTTCATCAGAAATTTTCTGGAAAGTTCGCCCTGATATTCAATTATCACCTCTATGAGGTGTCCCTTAAAAAAATCTTTGGCTCTATCAGCCCATTCAACCACCATTATATGATCTGTATTCATATAGTCTTCCAATCCCAGTTCCCATACTTCGTCTGAATCTAGCCTATAGAGGTCTACATGCACTATGTCAAGTTTCGCCTGGTAGATGTTTACCAGGGTGAAACTCGGGCTTACCACCCTTGAGGGATCATCAATGAGTAACCCTTCGGCAATTCCCTTGGTGAAGAGTGTTTTCCCAGAACCAAGATCTCCGTTGAGCAGGATGAGTTCGCCTCCAGTAAGGCAACGCCCCAGTTTGATTCCAAGATCAATTGTATTGTCAGGTTTTTTACTGATATATTCTACTATCACTATTCTCTTTCATCATCTTCAACATCTGCTGAGGATATAAATTTTTCTTTGTTCGTTTCCATGATAACCAGAGCCAGGGCAAAGTTTTTTTCATGGGAAAGACTCAGGTGTATATCAGAAATACCCTGCTCTTCGGCAAGCCATCGTGCCCGGCCATCCAGTTCGACGCGGGGTCTGCTGCCGTTAGACTTTACCTGAACGTCTCGAAAACCGACTCCCTGAGATATCCCGGTTCCCAAGGCTTTTACGGCAGCCTCTTTTGCGGCAAAACGAGCTGCCAAGCAGGGAACGGGATCAGCTTTAACCAGGCAATAGTTAATCTCATCCGGGGTAAAGACCCTTTTTAGAAATTTATCCCCATGTCGAGACCAGACAGCCCTCAGACGGTCGACGTCTACAATATCAGTGCCGATTCCGAATATCATACATTTTCCATGATAGCATGTAACATTTTTTTGGTGCGTTGTGTACGCCCTACATTATGAACCCGTACAATATCCACTCCATGCAGAATGGACCAGGATGTTACGGCATCAGTGCCTTCCTCTCTCTGATCAACGCTCTGATCGAGAATTTCTCCAATAAATGCTTTTTTGGAATGTCCCAACAGGACCGGCATCCCCAGCGACTTGAATTCGGCAATGTGGGAAATAAGTTTAAGATTTCCATTGATGTCTTTACCAAAGCCAATCCCCGGGTCTATGATAATACTGGATGGATTCAGTCCCAACTCAATGGCGGTATTGACCCTTTCATCAAGAAAATTGTAGATCTCTGTCATGATGTCGTTATAGTGGGTGTTTTT
Source organism: Deltaproteobacteria bacterium (assembly GCA_016929755.1). Lineage (GTDB taxonomy): Bacteria > Desulfobacterota > Desulfomonilia > UBA1062 > UBA1062 > JAFGIF01. Next base: position 4,346 of record JAFGIF010000073.1, read on the forward strand.
TTGCATTGTGCGGGGCGTGCCCCGCTTGTGCATCAGTATTACCCCTGCTCCCGTCTCAACGGGAACACGCAGCATGTCGGGATCATGGCGCAAGGCAGAGATATCATTGAGAAGACATGCCCCTGCATCAATCGCATTTCTGGCAACCTCGGCTTTTGTCGTATCAATGCTGATCGGTATATCTATGCGGGTTGCAATTTTTTTGATGACCGGAATAACTCTGGAGATTTCCTCCGCCGTATCGATCGCCCTGGCGCCGGGTCTGCTTGATTCTCCGCCGATATCGATAATCTGAGCCCCTTCTTCCATCATTTGCTGGGCATGATCGCATGCGTGATCCGGATCGATCCACTTGCCTCCATCCGAAAATGAATCGTCGGTAATATTAAGGATACCCATTATCACCGGGATTTTGTCCCAGCGATAGGTGTTTGAACATAGGCTGAGCTCGAGAGATGATGGGGCTTCAATTAATATCTTTTTTATGAGTTCGGCCAGATCTGTGAGTCCCGGTTGCAAGGTCAGTTTTTCAATCAGTCCCCTGAAATGCCTGAGATCGCCCGTGAGGACGCAGTCAGAATGTACTATTTTTCCAGAGATTACATCCCGGTGAACAGCTGCGTCACCCCCAAGGGAGAGCATGGTCTGCTTGAGAATATTGGCAACATAGAGTTTCACTCCCTGAAGCAGGATCACTCTATGCTGCAGCTTGGGCTTTAGATATTTTAGTGATGCAGGGTCTACGCCGCAAGAAAGCAGAATCTTTTCATCAGCTTGGGTCAGGAGACGAGCCTTGATCTTTTCCCTCATGGACGATCTCTTCGATTTCGGCGGCATCGAGGACCTCTTTTTCCAGCAAACGCTGGGCGATCTTATGCAGGATATCCGTATTAGATTTGATTATGTCGGTGGCCTTCTCGTAGCAACTCATAATAATCTGCTTCACTTCTTCATCGATTTTTTGCGCAGTTTTTTCACTATAGTCAACCCGTTTGGCGATTTCTCGGCCGAGGAACATCTCCTGTTCAACCTTGCCGAAGCTCAACGGCCCCAGATTACTCATGCCCCATTCGGTGACCATGTGGCGTGCCATGTCAGTTGCACGTTCGATGTCGTTGCCGGCACCGGTGGACAAAAAGCCCAACAAGAGCTCCTCGGCGACCCTGCCTCCCATCAGCACACAGATGGTATCTAGAAGGAAATCCTTTTTATAGGTATGCCTGTCATTTATTGGAAGTTGCTGAGTGACACCCATGGCCCGACCTCTGGGGATGATGGTTACCTTGTAAACCGGATCGGCATTGGGCAGCGTTTTGGCAACCAGCGCATGACCGGCCTCATGATATGCAGTCGATCGTTTCTCTTCTTCGGAGATCACCATGCTTTTGCGCTCGACTCCCATCAAGACTTTGTCTTTTGCCATCTCCAGATCTTCCATGGAAACGGTTGTCTTTTTTTTGCGAGCGGCCAGCAAAGCTGATTCATTAAGCAGGTTGGCAAGATCTGCACCTGAAAAGCCCGGGGTTGCCTTGGCCATTATAGCCAGATCTACATCATTGTTCAGGGGTATATTGCGCGAGTGAACCTTGAGGATGCCCTCTCTGCCTTTTACATCTGGAATGGATACGACAACCTGGCGGTCAAATCTGCCCGGACGGAGTAGTGCCGGGTCCAATACATCCGGGCGGTTTGTTGCAGCCATGAGGATTACGCCCTCATTGGATTCAAATCCATCCATTTCAACCAGAAGCTGGTTCAAGGTCTGCTCGCGTTCATCGTGTCCGCCACCGAGCCCGGCACCTCGATGCCGGCCAACCGCATCGATTTCATCAATAAAGATAATGCAGGGAGCATGTTGTTTTCCCTGGGCAAAAAGATCTCTAACCCTGGAGGCCCCCACACCCACGAACATTTCAACGAAATCCGAACCTGACATGCTGAAAAACGGCACTGCGGCTTCACCTGCCACAGCTTTGGCCAGCAGAGTTTTTCCTGTTCCAGGGGATCCCAGCAATAAAACCCCCTTAGGAATTCTTCCACCGAGTGAAGTAAATCGTTTGGGTTCCTGGAGAAATTCGATAATTTCTCTGAGTTCTTCTTTGGCTTCATCTACGCCGGCAACATCGGCAAAGGTTACCTTGATGTTGTCCTGGCTCATCAACTTGGCTTTACTTCTGCCAAAACTCATGGCTTTGGAGCCACCGGACTGCATCTGGCGCATGAAAAGGACCCAGATGCCTATCAGAAGCAACATCGGTATCCATGAAATGAGCACAGACATATACCATGGAGATCCATCCATGGGTTTGGCCGATATGAGTACGTTTTTCTCCATCAGTCTCTGGACGAGTTTCGGATCATCGGGTGAATAGGTTTCGAAGGCGGTGTCGTCTATAAGAAGTCCTTTGATCTGGTTGCCCTGAATAGTAACTTCCTTTACTTCTCCATTTTCCAATATCTCGATAAATTCGCTGAATGCAAATTTTGATGATTCAGAGACAGGTTGATTGAAGAGATGAAAAAGCATAACCATGATAAGTGCGATTACTACCCAGAGCGCGGCGCTTTTTAGAAAGTTGTTGCTGCTCTGGTTTCTGTTATTTGCCATCTATCTTCTCCACAGGTTGTAAATCCAGGTCAGACAATTCTACTCTGGCAAGATTCATGTATTGCCCGGATACTTTCATCAATATGTCGCGTGAATCCTGGTATTTCCCCAGGTCTTTGAGGACCAGCCCTTTTATGTAGCGAGCCTGATTTTTCAAGCTCTCAGGGGCATCTTGAATGCAACTGTCAAGCAGGGGCAGTGTCTCATTATATTTTTCCTGATTAATAGAGGCGCTGGTTGTAATCAGGATCGCCTGCCAGTAGAAAAGATCTTTATGACCCCATGAGTTGATGAAGTTGTCTGCATAGTCTATCGCCTCGACAAAGTTATTTTGTTCAAAGTTCAAGCTTGCAAGCTGTAATTGTGAGAGTTTTCCTGCTCTTGTATCTCCATATTTCTGAGAAATTTCCTGTAGTATTTCCTGACTGCCCTGGCTGGCTTGGTAGGCTACCATGGCTGAGCGTTCACGGTTGCCTCGCCAGTACACGAATCCTGTAATACTGGTGATAATCAAGGCTATGATTACACACAACGTAATAAACCTTTTCTGGTTTTCTTTTATCCACTTCAGGACAGAGCCGGATTTAGCCATGAACTCATCAGGGGAATTTACCAGCTCCTTGCGCTTCATTTTAGCCATACAGTGATCCTCCAAATATTATATAGTAATTATCGCACAGCAATGTCAATGCGGATTCTATACCCATAATCCGCGTTTGGAATGAGAATTGCTGAAAATAGACGGATAACGCCAGACGCTTATAATGGTTGTAGAATGATTGCCTGAATTGGACACAACATATAATAGCCCTTGGCTTAAAAACAATTACGCCCCAGTAGAAGCACTACTGGAGCGTAATGAAAGCTCGTTATTATCTGTGCTTTTTTATAACATGGATGCCGGCTCGATGACATGGGGAGATATGAATATCAGCAGTTCCTTATTAGTTCTCACCTTGGTTGTGCCTTTGAACAGATATCCGACGACGGGCAAATTTCCCAGGCCGGGAACCTGGCTGACATTATCGATGGACTCTTCCTCGATGATGCCACCTATCACACTGGTCTCTCCGTCTTTGACCAGCACCTCGGTAATGGCTTCACGTGTGGCGATACTGGGATCATTAAAGCGGTTCGTCAGAGAACCCAGGGCATTGCGTTTCACCGATATCTCCATGTTTACGCTTCCATCAAAGGCTATTCTGGGAGTGACTTCCAATACCAGCTCTAGGTCCTTGAATTCGGTCGAGAACTGCCCTTCATCATCCTGAACAACATAGGGATATTTTTCACCCTGGCGGATAGTTGCTTTTTTATTATCCAGGGTGATGATTTTAGGCCGGGCCACTACCTTGGCTGTGCCCGTGCTTTCGCCGATATCCAGTCTGAGGTCGAGATCAAGCATGCTTCCGGCCAGCCTTCCTAAATTTATCCCTAATCCAGCTGCCTGGCCGGCAGGGAAGTTGACGGCAAAAGAGGGTGTTTGTACAACGCTGGACGTGAAATTAGGCTCAGTGCCTGATGTAACAGACGTATCGAACAGGTTCGTGGTGCTACCCGAATTCGCGCCTGTCAGACCGAAATACGAACTGTTCGACTGATTACGGTAGCTGCCGCCCCATTGAACCCCGAGCCCTCTTGTGAAGGTCTTATCGGCCTGCACTATACGGGCCTGGATCAATACCTGGGGAGTGGCCTTGTCGAGGCGTTTGATCATGGCATAAATGGCATCTACGTTTTTCTTTATGTCCTTTACAATCAATACGTTGGTTCTATCCTCTGCGGTGATGCTGCCTCTCTCCGATACCATGCCCACATCTTTGCCTTTAATCGTTGAGCCGATGTCCGAAGCCTTGGCAAAATTAACCGGGATAACCGAGGTCACCAGTGGTTCAAGTTGTTCTTTTGTTTTTATAGTGGCCAGCTGGCGATCCTGGGCAGCCTTGATCTTATCTGCCGGTGCAATTCGAACAACGTTGCCGATGGCCATTTTCCCAAGGTCCTTGCTTTCCAGGATTACGTCGAGGGCCTGATCCCAGGGCACGTTTTTAAGTCTGATCGTAATATTCCCTTTGACATCGTCCGAGGTGACGATGTTGAGAGCACTGACATCGGCAATGATCCTAAGGACATTGTGAATATCTGCATTCTGGAAATCAAGAGAAATACGCTTTCCGCTATACTTTTCCGTTGTAGAAGACTCGACCATGGTGGCCTGAAGATCCTGAGCTCTACCGGACAGGGATGTGTCGGCATTTGGCTGCGCTTTTACCACCTTTTTGTTCTGGGACTGATCAACTACGATCTTCTCAACTGCAGGCTGTTTGGCCGCTTGAGCTTCTTTCATGGAATCCAAAGGGATATCAAAATCCATAAGGAGCAAATCCTTGTCCTGGATTACAAAGTAGGGGGACATTTGTTTCATGCTGATTTCAAAGATAACATCAGCACCTGCCTGCTGGGGAAGGATCTGGTTAATTGCGGTTACGAATTCTTTGGTGACAAAAGGGCGTGCTAGTCCGTCCGGGATCCGGGCGTTTGAGATACGCAGAATCACCTTGTCTCCTTCACGACTTATATCGTAAACAGCTGTCTCATCCAGGCCTATTTGCAGTCTTGATTTGTTGTCAACATTCATAAAGTCAACGCTCTGAATATTCAATCCGAATGCAAATGCTGGAAGCACAAGTAAGCCGATTAGCAACAAAAGGACTTTATTCATCTTCATGACTATATTTCCCCCTCTTTTTTCCTGAGCGAAAGTAATACTTCTCTAGTATTAACACGGCCCATGTAATCTTTGAAGTGTTGTTTAATGGTTACACCACCAAAGGATATCTCTGTTATTATTCCGGAATTTTCGCCCACCCGGCGACCCTCGGTCACGATATAGCCAATTCCGGAGGAGTCTTCGATCAGGGCATGTCGCTGGTTGCCCATAATTACTCCCACGACCTCAATTTGTGAAAGGGTAAGTTTCTGAAGCGGATCAAGAATAGTCTGACCTGCTTCATTGCCGGCTAATTCACCGGGTAGACTCACCTCAAAGGGTACAAACGGGTCTCTGGCTCCATGGACTTCATATCTGGGCCGCTGTTTTTCTTCAGCTAATAATACCGGTTTAACCTTTTCAGCCTTTTTGACAACCGTTGGTGTTTGGGTTTGAGTAGATACGGTATTGCTCTTGCTCCCACCAGAGCAGGCAAAAAGACCGGCCATGAAAATCACGAGAATTATACTGATTATTCTCTTCATTGTGTGCTTTCCCCCTCTTCAATGAATTTATAAGTGGTTGCATTGCAGGATGTAGTGATTACCATGTTCCCACCGGCATCCTTTTTGGGGGATCCCATGACAATATCCGACATGTTTACGATTCTGGGCATTTTTGATACCCGATCGTAAAACAGGACCATATCCTTGTACTTGCCCTGGATGGTGATATCAACGGGTATCTCGGCGTAGAAGTTCTTCGGGATTTCGGCTTTAGGTTTGAATAGCAGGAATTTCAGGCCTGACGCCTTGCCAAGAGCAGAAATGTTTTCCAGTAGAGTTGGTATCTCACTCTTATCAGGGAGCTGCTTGAGTGCAACAATGAGCTTATGCCTGGTTTCTTCCAGCTCTGCCTCATAGCGAGGCTTTTCCTTTACGATCTCCTTTTTGGCTGACAGTTCGGCTTTGAGTGTGTTTAGTTGAGGTTCCAAGGTGTTTATCTCGGTTATAACCGGCCGATAGAGGAATTGCCAGTACAATCCTATCACTACTGTCAGAACAATGAGGAGGATGAGAAACTTGATGATTGCCTTTTGCCGTAATATTATATCAATCGCATTCATCTCTCACCTCAAGCTGGTAATTTTATTTTGCACTTAATGACAAATTTGTGATTTGAGCCATCTTGCTGTGCCAGTATAAGCTCGACATCGTTGAAGTATTCGGAAGACTGCAGTCGCTTCATGAACGTGGCAATAGTCGGGTTATCAACTGCAAGTCCCTCCAATACGAGATTCTGACCATTGTTGTTGAGGGAATTGATCCATGTCTTTTCCGGTATGATCAGGCTGATCTGATCCAGTACTTCAACCGGACCGGTTTTTTTGGTATTGAGTTCGCTGATGATTTCAAGTTTACGCTCCAGTTCCTGTTTGCGTTTTTTAAATTGTTCGATTTCACCGGCTTCTTTGGTCACCTTTTGAATCTCTAATTTTGTGGTAACGATTTCCTGCTGAAGAGTTTCTCTTTCTCGTTTTACCGAATTCTGCATAAACCCCATACCGATAAAGATCAGAACAATGCAGAGCACCAGAAGCATGATGTGCTCTATCAGAGCCTTTCGCCGTAATTCTGATTTGATGGGCAGTAAATTTATCGTTACCATTTGTAGTCCGCCCTCCTTAACGCCAAGCCTACTGCCACAGCCATCTGTGGTGCGATGTAGGCCATGTATTCAGGATCAAAGATTTTTTCATCCCAGGAGATGTTGTTGAACGGATTTATCACCTCCACGGGAATTTCCATCTGTTTTTCCAACATGTGAGTCAGTCCGGGAACCCTGCAGGAACCGCCGCTCAAGTAAATGCGTTCGATGGTTTCATTGACCATTGTGGAAAGGAAGAAGTCAATGGTTCTGCGGATTTCCTGGACGTAGGTTTCAGCGGCCATCTTGAAGATATAGTTGATACGTTCAAGATCGATGCCCTCAATGTCCGCTCCGGTTTTTATATTTTCCGCTCTCTCGAAGCTGACACCGAATTCACGCTGAATACGCTCGGTAAGCTGACGTCCACCCATGGAAATGTCTCTGGCAAAAACTGAAAGTTCATCTTTCAAGATGTTGATATTGATCATGGTTGATCCCACATTTACCAGAGCAACAACTGCATCGGGTGAATCAGGGTAATTGGCCTGATACATTGTTTCCAGGGCAAATACATCAACATCGATCACCATTGGTTTCAGCCCGGCATTGCGAATAGCAGATGCATAATCATCCACCATGTCTTTCTTTGAGGCTACAAAAAGGACATCCATCATGTCTGAGCGTTCCAGGCTTTCTCCAAGGATAAAGGAATCCAGATAGACATCGTTAATATCAAAGGGGATATACTGTTCAGCCTCAATCATGATTGTTTGCCCAAGTTCAGCTTCGGTCATAATGGGCAGCTCAGCCTTTTTCACAATGACCGAATGGCCGGATATCGACGATGCCGCTCCTCGCGCACGGACTTTGAGATCTTCCCTGAGATTTTTGATAGTATCAACGACCGTCTCAGAGTCCATGATATCTTTGTCGACGATACATTCTGAAGGTATCATTCCCAGTCCAAGGGCCTTGAGTTCATACCCCCCCCGCACTTTGGCAAGATCCACCATCTTAATGGATTGTGAACCTATATCCAATCCTAGCAAGATCTTTTTGTCAAAAAGCATACCTGCACCTCATTATTATTGCTTTTTCTTTTTGAATACGACAATTACGTCCTCCGGTTTTACAAGATTCATTTCTTTTATTATTATATGCTCTATATATGCCAAGTTCTCTTTCAGTAGAAATGCCTCCTGGGCCAACCGGTAATTCTCCTGTCTTAAGGCCATGTCTTGAGACTTTAAGTCTGATAGTTCCTGATGCAAGTGATAAACACTGATGAGTCCCTTCTCGCCGGGGATCGTAAACATCAGAGTGAGGGCTATACACAGAATTGAGACATATGCAATGACACGAGATATCTTCATATTCTTTAATATTATATCTTAACAGATTTTTTCTATTATCAACAACTAAACCCTCGCACATAGGCTAATGTATCGGGCGGTATAAAATTAATCTTTAAAAAAAATGTAATCATAGATGAAAAAATTTTCATTTATTCTATACCAATTTCAAAATTGAAACAACAGTTTCCATTTTGTAGCAAAATTATAAGAAAATTGTAATCTTGTGAATAGTGCCGCAACATCCCAGCGCAGCATTTTTTCATGCTGTGTAATCGGCACTTGGTTCAGGAAGTGGCATAGTTCATCTAAACCACCGGAAATGAATGCCGGCAGAAATTCCCAAAATAAATCCCCCGATATGTGACCACCAGGCAACAGATGTCTGACCTGTAAGGCTTAAGATGCCATTGAATCCCTGGAGTATAGCCCATCCGAGCATGAATACGACCGCAGGGACCTCAAGTATCTGAATGAAAATCAGTAGCGGAACGATAGTCGTGATTCTGGCTTTGGGATGGAATATCAGGTAGGCCCCCATAATGGCGGCAATGGCGCCGGAGGCGCCTATCACCGGGATAGCGGAGGTGGGATCAACCGCAACGTGAGTATAAAAGGCAACAAAGATAGCCAGGAGGTAAAATATCAGGAAGCGCAGAAACCCGAGATCCTTTTCAAGGGCAGGTCCGAATACATAGAGGAAAAGCATGTTACTGAAAAGATGGACGTACCCAGCGTGGGCAAATCCGGAGACGAGGACCGAAATTTGAATTGAAAAAAAGCTCCCTTTGGATTGAGTGAGATAATTCAAGATATCCAAAGGCCGCACGCTGTAGGTAAGAAAAAACAATTGCGATGCGCTTATCTCATAGACGAACACCGCAAAATTGAGAAGAATGAGCGTATATGTGATTGGCGCAAGGCCGCGTTTTCTATTACTGTCCCGTATGGGAATCATTGTATGATTCTTTGACCTCCGGAATCAAGCAGCACGATCTAAAGCTCTCCTGATGAGCCGTAAACAGCTGTTCGG
>JAFGIF010000317.1 GCA_016929755.1 Deltaproteobacteria bacterium
CTGGCCTCGATCTCTTTGTGCATGATTTTCCTTCCCTGTTCCCGGTCCAGTTGATTGTGCCGGATCATTGCACTGGTTTCCAGACCCACGAACGGTACTCCATGCATTCTGTAAAACAGATACCCTGCCGCATCATGAGCGCTACAGTCAAGATGTGACAAAAGACCAATCTTTTTGGGATTCCGCCAGTTCGTCTCCTGCTCCAGTGTTTCCATCATCTTCAACTCTTCATGCTTTTCATAGAGGAAAAAATACAGGTATTCCGGGGCAAAATCGTCAGATCCCATAAAATTCTCTTCGAGATACAGGCTGGAAGAATTCCCAAACCGTTGATTATTCCCTGGCAGGAGCCAGCTCTTTTCCATTTTTATCCTCTGCAGAACCTCTGATGCCATGGCATGCACCCTGTCCCTGTTATAGGCCGTAAAATTATCACGTATTATGGAATTCTGGGATTCGAAAAGTTCCCTGTCCGGTCTGCGCAGAATCTGTTCAGGCGTTCTGCCGCTGACAATGAACGGGATCTTGTTTTCATATGCCAGTTTCCAGATTGCAGATTCTCCCATATGAACACAGGCCGAGCAGGGCCAGCTTTCTTTTCTCAGATCATTTGCGTACAAAGCCCGCCGCAGTTCCTCGTCCGGCCGGACCCATATATGATCTACCCCAAAGTCATTCACTATTCCGTTGATATTATCCCTGGCGTAATCGGTGAGAAAACCGTTATCGCAGGTAAACGCAAGAACGCGTGCATCATATTTCGCCTTGAGAGTATAGATAATATATGAGCTGTCTTTACCTCCGCTTAAACCGACAATACAGTCATACCTGCCCTTGTCGCAAAACATGCGTAACCTGTCCCGCAGAATATCCTCCTCGTTGCCGATACGCGAGATAACATCTGAGAACCCATCGATAATTCTACAGTATGAGCATACTCCGTTTGAATCGATATCTACACCATACCTGGCATCAACAAGACATCTGCTGCAACTTGTCATAGAAGGCCCCCCGTTTCAGATTACCTTTATCAAGAAATATATTTGAGCCGTTTGATGTAATACTATCCTTTTTGGGAGAATACCTTATCAAGAGTGTTTGCAAGTTCTTGAGTAAGCGAGCAAACATCATATTTGCCGAGTTCTGAATTATTCGGACAGAAATCTTTTTCAGGACGATTGTCCTTATACGCAGAAAAATGTCTTTCCAGGATATCAGCAACTGCCTGGTGGTCCGGACTTGATATTACATATCCGCTCTTTGTTTGCTGAATAAGCTTCGATGCAGCACCCCCCTCCGGCAGAATCCCGAGGATCGGACGCCTGCAGCCCAGATAATCGTATAATTTCAGAGGAATCCACCCTTGCGCTTTATCCTTGTCTCCAAAGCCCAGATTTACCAGAAGAAGATCCGCAGACTTTGCATAGGAGATGGCCTTCTCATGGCTTACCCTCGGGATGAAATGAACTAATTCATTCAAACTGAGTTTTTCAAGGATTGGCTTCATCTCAGACTCATTCGTCCCGACCATGAGAATCTGAATCGATTTCATTATAGAATTTTTATCCTGCCTGGAATTCAACCACCTTGCAACCGACTCAAAAAAGAAATACGGTTCCATTATAGAATAATAAACACCAGTATGACAGATCGTAAATTTATCAAATTGCCGGGGAATCACCGTGTCAATAAGCTGTTTATCAAAACCGTTTGTGATTGTCAGAATATGTGAGTCTGAAACGAAAGAACCATATCGTTTTAAGAGCTTGTTTCTGTTAGGACCTGTATTCGCAATAACCCTGCTGCAGCTGGTGATAACCGCCTTTTCAAGCCAGCTATCCGTTGCTATCCTGATAGTTCCTTTAAGGGTTTTAAAATATACATTATCAACCCATGGATCTCGAAAATCAGCAATCCAGGGTACCTTGAGTCGTCTAGAAAGAGCCAGTCCGGCAAAATGGATTGAATGGGGAGGAGATGTAGTAAAAATTACGTCATACGGTTTTGAAGAGTACATGCGCAGCGCGGCAGAAACTACTGAAGGCACCCAATAAATCAAAGGATCAGGTATTGATATGAAATTGTTGGCTAAGTTTGCGAGATCCCGTTTTATTCGCACGTATTTCTGTTGGACAGTGTTCTTATTACCTGTAATATCATTCTTACTGAAATCTGATTTGCTGATTATACGTAATTTAGCCGGACCCCAGGCCTGCTTTCGCACCACTTCCAGATCTTCAGGAAGCTGTTTTAAAAGAGTTTCATCACGCGGGATGTCATCTCTACCATCGACTGTAATTACAGAAGGATCCCATCCGAATTCCGACAGATATTTCACGAACTTCATGGGCCGGAATGTCCCTGCAATACTCAGCGGAGGAAATGCGTAGGAGATTATCAGAACATTTTTCATTAATATACTCCGGATACTTTTCGAGAATGCATCTTAACCGGCACGTTTTAATACCAATGAAGAATACTTGAGATATGTTTCTTTCATCACTTCCAGCTCACGGTCTGTAAAGAAGCGGGTAATGAAAAGGATAAGGATAAAGGATACGAACAGGATCGCTTTAAAAGGTATCGCCCACCAGAAGGACTGAATGTGCACACTATAGTTGACTATCCATATGAATATATAGGCTAACGCTAATTGTGACAGCCTTCGATATTCATAGTGAATAGGGTATATCTTCTGATTGATTCCATAGGTCAATACCAGCATGACTATATGAGACAGCATCGTACCTGTGCCGGCGCCGATCATGCCGTAGCGGGGAATTAACAGGGCATTGAAGACAATATTGGAAACCGCCCCACATATGACGATCAAGGGGGCATATTTTGTCTTGTTTTTTACAAACAGCCCCAGGTTGATTGTCGCCTGGAATCCGTGTATCAGGACGCTTGAGACAAGAATCGGCACGACTGCATAGGCATTCCAGTATTCCCTTGAGCCCATAAGCTGGATCAGGTGGTCCGATATACAGATAATAAACACCGAGACAATGCTCCCGGCGAGGAGAAAATAGGTGGCAAAACGAGAGAACACCTCTTTTGCATCACCGTCCTGGGCTTTGGGGAAAAAGATCGCAGGCCAGGTTTTTCTAAACGGTTCGATAAATCCCAGGGACAGGATTGTTGAGAGTTTGAACCCTATTGAATACAGA
>JAFGIF010000074.1 GCA_016929755.1 Deltaproteobacteria bacterium
TAGGAATACCGTTGCTGTCCCAGCCAAAATATGCATAGTAATCATCCTGCATCTTTTTCATCTCTTCAGGTGAAAACAGCACCCCCTTCTTGGGGCCTTCGGGCAGTTTTTCGTTGAGCATCCGATAAGGCAGGACATCATCCTTGCGGCTGATCCCCTCGCGAACCTGGAAACAACGCTCGAGTGTCCTGATCCGCTGGGCAGTGGTCCAGTAATCTTTTTCACTCATATTCCATCCACACAGCGGGTTGAGCATATCGAGTATCATCTTGGGGTTCCAGTAGCCCCCGACGAAGGAGCACCAAACCAGGGAGTTGTCCATACAACGCTTGGCCTGCCCGGCAGGGCTGTTGGACTCATGGTGGTCTCCGCCGCAGGTCCCCATGGCATAGCTCACACCACGCGGTTTGTCACCCCGGGGATCATGGGCAGCCATCTCCTTGCCCTTCACTTGCACAGCCCACTTATAGGAATCTTTGCCGATCTCCTCGGACATCTTCTTGACTCCTTTGGCAAGTAATTTGCCTGCCCCTTCCTGATAGGCGATCTTCTTGATCATCTCAAGTGCTGCATCAGAGTTGCCGAACTCAAGTTCGATGCCGTCCAGATCGCCCGTGGTAAGCACGCCTCTTTGGACACACTCCATGGCGAATCCAAGGCAACCGCCGGTTGAAATGGAATCCAGACCCATTGCATCGCATAGTTCGATACAGGCCATCATGCCGTCAAAGTCAGAGAGTCCCAGATTGGAACCCAGCAGTCCGCCGGTCTCATATTCCGGTCCTTCGGCAATGAGCCCATCATACTTGCCTCCACGGATCACACCGGTTTTCATGCAGTGCACCGGACAGTGGTTGCAGGCTGTATGCTTGTGCCAGAATGTACGGTTGGCTTGTTCGGCACCGATCTCTACGATATCCGGCCACCATGTTGTCTGGAAATTTTTTGTGATCAGTGACCCGGTGCCATAGTTCTTGAGTTCCAACAGACCAGCCGTTCCCCAGCGTTTGATGCCCTGCCAGCCCTCGTGTTCAACCGCGTACTGCTTGGAGGCCTGGGCCGCGGGGTAAAATTTATCCATATCCGCCACGGGCACAGCTTTGGTACCGCGCACAGCAATGGCCTTGAGTTTCTTGTTGCCCATCAGGCATCCGGTAGATGTCCGCGCTGCGGCCCGAAAACGCTCAACCATGACACAGGCATACGGCACCTCATTTTCACCGGCAGGCCCGATAGTGGCGACCCGTGCCAGAGGCTCCTTGACCTTTTCCAGCATCATCTCTTCGGTTGTATAGGTATCCTTGCCCCACATATCGCCGGCATCCAGAAACTGCACCGTATCGTCCTTGATGTACAAAGCAACGGGCTTCTTGGATTTGCCGTAAATATAGATACCGTCCCAGCCGGCCCATTTGATCTCATTGGGGAATTGTCCGCCGGTTTCGGCATGACTCCACAGGCCGGTATAGGGGCTCTTATTACAAAAACTCACCCTGGTTGAAACACAGAAGGTCCCGTTCATCGGCCCAACCCCGATATAAATCGGGCTGTCCTCGGACATGGGATCGTGCTTGGCCTTGAGCGCGTCAAAAAGCAGGTGAATGCCCATGCCGTTTCCGCCTAGATAGGCCCGACAGGTCTCTGCATCAACTTTCATTTCCTTGGTTTTTTGGTTTGTTAAATCCACTTCAAGAATTCTTCCGAAATGTCCGCCTTGTATGGCTGCCATGATACCTACCTCCTTTCCCCTTCTGTATTGGGATAGTAGAGACTGTTAATCAGGTCCTCCGCGGCTTCGTCAGGTGTCACATCCCTGAAAGCCATGTTCACTCCAAAGCCGGACGTACCCGCCATCAGGCATGGCGCCAACGGGTTGGTGGCCTGCATGGCACACGCCTTGACACATTCCGGATCGCCGCCGCACAGGTCGCACATAATGGGCTGCCCGCTATCCGGATGGACCCTGATAAATTCGGCCGGACAGGCATCCTTGCACTTGAGGCACTTCGACCCAAGACAAGTATCGGGGTTGAGTATGATCCCGTTTGTCTTCGGGTCCTTCTGGATCGACTTGGGTTCTGTCGGGCAGGCCTCGATACACGGTGCGTCATCACAGTGGTGACAAATAACAGGCACATCCACGATCCCCTTGTACTTGAGAACATGCACCCGTGCCACGGACGGCCTCACCTCTCCCTCATGAAACATTGAACAGGCATACTCGCACGCCCGACACCCGGTACAGTTCTGCCGCTCTGCAAACAGATACTTCATTACCGGTTTGGGCGCAGCTTCAGCAGCCTTTGCAGCACCAGGCCGCACACTACCTACCGCTGCTGCTGCTACAGCCACACCAGCCGCTGCTCCGGCACCTTTGAGAAAACCACGCCTTGTAGTGGATTTCTCAAAGATATCTCCAATCTTCTTTTCGTCTTTCTCCATAGGAATACCCTCCTTTCTATGGATTAATAAATTTTCTTTATCTTGCGCACCTGCAACCGGATCTCTTTCTGGTTCCAGATGATTCAAGCTTGTTTGATCACGTGCTGTATTTTCATAGGTATTTTTCCTCAAGCTGCACGTTGTTACGCTAATTTAAAAACTACTCTCTAAAATAATATTAAATAATCGCGAATTGTTTGCAAATAGGCTGAAGACTCTATTCTTCACTATATTAAACCTTATTTTATGGTATTTTTTATCATGTATTGTATTGTTTTTATATTTGATTATGCTTTTTATTGCTCAATTAATTCTTTTCTTTTTGCCGATCGGTCTTCGATCTACACACACTGCCATCCTTCAACAGCTAATTCCGGGGCCACCGGATAACGCTTGATGAAATTATGGCTCTTAGCTGTTTCTCAAAAATATCACAAATCGCTATTTCTTCTTTCTCAATAAGGATACTCCCCTTTCTATAAGTTTTTTCTGTTCTAAAATGTAAGATGCGAGTCACTTTTTAAAAGTCAAGAGAGAATTCTTTCTAATCTATTAATATAACGACATATTATGCTGTTTTGTGCATAATATGTCTGTTGTGATTGCACAGGCCCATTAAAAGTTTTTTTGTAATTCAATCTTTTTAATGTCTTGATTTACAGACGCTTACTGCTTCTAAAAAAGGTGTTCTTGCAAGGCGTACAATCCGATTAGAAAGCAGTATAACTCCTAATAAATACTTCCAAACAAATACTTGCTTTCGTACCAATGAGGTTATTTATCATCAGTATTTCTTTCACAAAATATCGATAATTTCACATCAGATAATTTGTCACCCAATTAAATAAGCAAGTGATTAAATATCATATAGCTATCAGCTTATTTATTCATTTCAGGACCTTTCCAGGTCTGCTTCTCACACAATAAGTATTTCATTTCAGTCCATGCGGCAATTTTCCGATATACCTATTGCGAACTTATAGAGATTGTGAATAAATTATGACAATGACTGATACATTTAAAATTGAAGATATCAGTTTCCCAATTCTGATGAAGGACCTTGTAGAATCAAGCTTTTCCGGGATACTGTTCGTTTCCAATGAAAAGTGGCGTAAGGGGCTCATATTAAATACCGGAAAACTCTGTGCCATTCAGTCCAACAACCCGGATGAACTGCTGGGCAACATGCTGATAAAAATGGGTATCATAAACGAAGAAGAAAATGAAGCATCTCTAAAAGAAGCCAAGATTGAAATGCAGAAACAAGGCGTAATACTCTTGGGCAAGGGAATTGTTCAGCCCGAAGAGATTTCTTATGCCCTCAAACAACAGTTGGAAACAAGGTTTCTGGACATTTTCACCTGGGAGTCCGGCAATGTCCAGAAGATAGAAAAACAAACAATTGACAAAACCCCTGAACTCTCCAACAATGAGCTTGCCAGACTGATCCGAAAAGGAGTAATGGAGCAAGCTTCTTTTTCCCTTGTAATCGACGCACTTTCTCCATACGCGGATGCCCGACCAAGGCGCAAAACGGATTCCTTCCCGGGAGACATTGGGGTGGATATAGATGAAATCGATCACTACAAAGTCTCCGAGATCCTGCTTTTTGGTCAAGACATGCCCAGAGCTCTCCTGGGGCTGTACTGTACCGGGGTCATAACATTTGAAGAGAGCAAATTTAAGGCCCTGATAGACAAATTGCGAAAACGACTTAGAGAGATAAAAGACAGAGATCCGTTTGATATTCTTGGGGTTGATCGTGATTTCTCTGATGGCGGGCTCAAGCGAGCATATATCAAGATCGTTAAAGCCAATCACCCCGACACGTATTCTTATGCCGATGACCCGGAAGTGAAACGCCTGGCGAATGAGGTTTTTACAGAGATTCAAAAGGCTTACAATACCGTTCTGAAAAACAGGGACGGCAAGCCTGTCGAAAAGGCATATTTTGATCAGGCCCTGCAGGCAGAATTACTGTATAGCCAGGCCACCCAGGCGATCAAAACCAAGGATTATCAAAAGGCCACCGATCTGTTAAGAATGTGTGTGAAGATGAAGCCCGAAGAGAGGGTGTTTACAGAAGTCCTGATCAAAACTCTGTTTTTGAAATGGCAGAATACCGGGCTGGGAAGCAGTATCGACATCAAGACAGCGGCCAGAGAGGCTCTCAAGCACTTCCCCCAATCCGATACCGTTTATATGATCCTCGGCTGGGTGTTGAAAAAGGAACATTCAAGCAAGTCCATTGCCGCATTCCAAAAGGCACTCCAGATAAATCCTGATAATGCCGAGGCACAACGCGAAATTCGTCTCTTTCGGATGAGAAACAAATCCTGATTCTTATCTGTTATTGCATCGAAAAGATTGATTACGAACCGGTGGTGTCTTCCAGAATTTGGCGTACTTTTGGAGGAAGATAGACATCATCAAGGTTCAAACGGCTTATAGCCTCAATGATAAGTTTGTTGCGTTGAGCCCATGGGGCATGGGAGTCATAGACTACAACCATTCTCTCATCCAGTCGGCATATACCGCCCCTGCGATTTATCTTGTCTTCAATTATCTCGATGCCTGCATTTGCTGCAGCCTCAAAAAGAAGTCTGAACAACTCTCTTTGGCGTCTTGTTTCTTTGGGATCCCGCATCATGCTCTGCCGTAATCATCTTCCAGGCGAACAATGTCATCTTCGCCAAAATAATCACCCTGTTGGACTTCAATAAAAACCAGAGGTTCATCACCAATATTTTCAACCCGGTGAGCCTCACCCCTGGGTATGTCAATCGATTCTGATGGCCCGCGCTCTATCTTGTTCTCGCCTACAGTCACCATGGCCCGGCCCGAAACGATTACCCAATGTTCCTGGCGCCGTTTGTGAAACTGGAGACTGAGCCGTTTTTGGGGCCAGACAGTAATTCTTTTGACCTTATGATCAGGCTCGTTATCACTCAGGACTTCATAGAATCCCCATGGACGTCTGTCATGCCTGGCAGATGCTTGTATAATCCTATCGTATATTGTTATGTATGCATTAATAAAATCTTTCCGATCAGGTCTGATTACCTCAAGCACACTCACCCCCGGAATGATAAAGGCTTCATCCTGTGCCACAAAAAACCATGTGCCCGGGGCTTTCTTATATAGATAAACTTCGGTTTCTTTAATCTCGCTCTGAATTGTTGTTAATACCGGCGTAACAAATGATGTGTTCAATAGAAGAGGCAAACTGCCAACAGAGTTGTGGATCACATCAAAGCCATCTGCTTCACGCATGAATCCGGCAATTTTAACATAATCATTGCTTTGTACTGCACAGGCAACCACATCGCAACCTCTTGATTCAAGGGTTTTTACCAGATATGAAAACGGTGGCTGCATGCTCGACAATATGCCTACTCGCATAATAAATTATCCTTTTACAAACAAACATATTCAAATTCCTCGGTAATACGCAAGAAAAAAGAGGAGGCTTTTGCAGGCCTCCTCTTTATAGATGATTCAGGGGATATATTTAACAAGTAGTCTATTATTCTTTCTTTTCCTCTTCCTCTGCCGGGGCTTCTTCAGCGGGGACATCTTCTTCGACAGATTCTGCCGCCGCTTCTTCCGCGCCAGATCCCGCTACGGGAGCTTCGGCGAATTCTTCGGCAGGGGCATCTTTTCCCTCTTCCTCGACTGTTTCAGAAACACTTGGTTCAGATGGAGCCGCTTCTTCTGCAGGGGCATCTTCCGGTTCAAGTGGAGTGACTGCCGGCTGGGCATCGATAACTTCTGCGGCCTTTTCATCGAGATTTGCGGCCTTGAACACCAGCTCGGCAATATCAAAGGCCTGGAGTTGCTCATCAAGCTCGAGTTCCTTTATTCCGTCGGAAAGCATGGTATAGCAGAAGGGACAGGCCGTGCAGACGGTCTTGGCGCCGGAATCCATAACTTCGCGGGTTCGCTTCTGGTTAATGCGGCTGCCCAATGTCTCTTCCATCCACATCCTTCCTCCACCGGCACCACAGCAGAAGCTCTTTTCATGGTGATCTTCCATCTCTACCAGATTACCTGATTTCAAAGAATTGATGATATTTCTAGGCTGCTCATAGACGTTGTTGTATCTGCCTAGATAGCAGGAATCATGCAGGGTAATCGTACCCAGACCTTCAATGGGTTTCGTCAGGGTTATCTTGCCCTGTTTGATCAGATTATCTAGAATCTCGGTGTAGTGATATACTTCATAATCTCCGCCGAGTTCCTTGTAATCCTTCTTGAGCGTATTAAATCCATGCGGGCAAATTGTTATGATTTTTTTAACATTATACCCATTGAAAATCTCAATATTGGTCATAGCCAAAGTCTGATAGAGATACTCATTTCCGATTTTTTTGGCCGAATCGCCACAGCACCCTTCTTCGGTGCCGAGGATTGCATAGTCAAGACCGGCCGCATTGAATAGCGCTACCAGGCTTGTGGCAACTTTCTTATTGAGATCATCGAATGCACCGGCACAGCCGACATAAAATAGATACTCGGCCTCACCTTTTTCCGACATGAGCGGCACATCGATACCCTTGGCCCAATCCGCTCTCGTATGGGCACCGATCGACCATGGATTGGAGTTGTTTTCCATACCTTTGAATACATCCAATACCTCGGCCGGGAAATCCGATTCCATCATGACCATATAGCGGCGCAGTTCAATGAGTTTGGGGAACTGCAGAACATAAGCCGGGCAAATATCGACACAGGCCATACAGGTGGTACAGGCCCAAATCGTGTCTTTGTCAATCGTGTCTCCGATCAGGGGCGGCCCGGTATATTCTTCATCCGGAATAATTTTGGTCGTACCATCGGCATCAATGGCGATTTTGGCCTTGTTCTCCATGTAATCCCTGATATCGCGCACAACATCCCTGGGCATCAGGGGCTTATCAGTATTGAACGCAGGGCATACGGATACACAACGGCCGCAACGCATGCATCCTTCGCCGTCAAAGAGATCCTTCCATGAGTATTCCTCAACATTGTGGACCCCGAATGTCTCGGCCGTCTCGAACATCTCCGGCGGCATCACCTTGATAGGAGGCTGATCCGTGATAGGCCGCAGGAAAATATTTAGCGGGGTCATAAACATATGCAGCAGCTTCGAGTAAGCAACGTAAATAATGAAACACAATGCTCCAAGCACATGAACCCACCAGATCACCTTGTGTATTCCATGCAGGGTGGCATCGCTCATACCGGCAAACAGCACGGCAACGATCCGGCCGACCGGCGAATACCATACATAAGTGAACATGGGATCGCCTGCTTTGAGTTCGGTTGCCTGCATACGCAATCCCTCGATAACAAACCCGGTTACCAGGATTGCCAGGATGAACCAAAGGATGTAGGCATCTTCAGACTTGTGATCCAGCCAATTCGGTCGGAACAGATATCTTCTGGCAAGAGCCATCAGGATTCCGATAATTGCCAAAAGTCCGAATACATCGGCAAACAGGGACAACCCGAGATAAAATCCATCTTGCCAGAACCAGACATGCCAGATAGGGGCGATAAAGTCTGCCTGGATAAAAACAATGGCGGTGGTGATGGCCAAAGCTAGAAAACCGAAGAAAATAAAGAGGTGAAAAACACCTTGGTAAGGTTCTCTGAGAATCTTACGATGTCCGAACACCTCGGCAAAAGCATACCAAAAACGTGACAATGGATTATTTAGCCGCTCAACATCTGTACCGGTTGCTATGCTCATCATTTTCAATCGGGTAAAGAATCCACCCTTAGCAAGTCCCCGGAAGAACAGAAGTATTGTAATAACCACCAGGATATATAATAAAACCTGAGCTACCGGAAATCCCGGACCTACAATATTCCAAAATACTTCTCTTCCAATTCCTGATTCTGGTCCGTGCATAACTCCCCCCGAATCTTTTTATTCAAAAAAGGATGAGGCTTTAAGCCCCATCCTTAAAAGCACTTTAGCTTCTGATTTTTTTAACCTCTTCGGTAAGTGCCGGCACTACCTTAAAGAGATCGTCGACCACACCGTAATCAGCCTTGCTGAATATTGGAGCTTCTGCATCCTTATTGATTGCAACGATCACCTTGGATGTACCCATACCGGCCAGATGCTGAATGGCTCCGGAGATACCGCAGGCTATATAGAGATTGGGGCTTACGGTCTTGCCGGTCTGGCCGACCTGGTAGGCATGATCTCTCCAGCCCGCATCCACTGCGGCCCTGGAAGCGCCGGTCGTGGAACCCGGTCCCAATGCCTTGGCAAGTGCCTCGATCATCGGGAAGCCATCGGGCCCCTTCATACCTCTTCCACCTGAGACAATGATCTCGGCCTCGGTCTGGTCAGGCTCGTCAGACTCGGCGATCTCTACTGATTTGACCACAGTCTTTATTTTAGCGGCATCAATGCTCACCGCGACCTTCTCAACAGCACCGGCCCCGGCATTCTCATTGATCGGGAATGAATTGGGCCTGATCGAAGCAATCTGCGGCGTTGCTGTTGCCTCGGCCAACACATAGGCCTTGCCGGCATACATGGGCCTCTTGACAACAATCTTGTCCCCATTGAGGCTCAGATCAACACAGTCGGAAAAACAACCAACCTGCAATCTGGCAGCAATAGCCGGGGTGAAATCCTTACCCTGGGCTGTTGAGCTTGTCAGGATAATGGCCGGCTGTACCTGCTGGGCCACCTGAACAAAGGCCTGCACAAAAGCTTCGGTTACATAATTTTCATACTCAGGGCCGTCAACGACATAAATCTTGTCGGCGCCATACTTTGCCAGTTCCGGGGCTAGTGCTTCGGCTCCAGAACCGATTATACAGGCTGAGACCTCCTGGCCAAACTCCTTGGCCTTACTGGTTATCTCGAACGCACCTTTCTTCAATTCACCTTTCTGTACTTCTGCATAAATAAGAATTCCTGCCATTTTCGTCACCTCCTTCAGTTAGATCAGTTTGGCTTCTTCATGCAGCGCTTTGGCAAGATTCGCGGCCTTCTCTTCCGGTGTCTCGCCCTCGATAATTTTGCCTGCCTGCCGTGCGGGCGGTAACGTCATTTCCTTGATGACGGTCATAGCCCCGACATCCACACCCAGATCAGCAGCTGTTTTAACATCGACCGGCTTCTTTTTGGCCTTCATGATTCCGGGAAGCGAAGCATAGCGCGGCTCATTAAGCCCCTTCTGGGCGGACAATACTGCAGGCAGCGTCACATCAATGATTGCATGACCACCTTCAACCTCTCTGGTTACTGTAGCCTTGCTTTTATCAGCCTCAACTTCAAGTTTGAGAACCTGGGTGATAACCGGAATCCCGAGCATTTCGGCCAGAATCGCAGGAACTTGTCCGGAATCGTCATCAATTGCCTGCTTGCCCAAAAAAACAATGTCATACTCAAGATTTTTAACAGCGGCTGCCAAAACTGCTGCTGTGGCATACGGATCAGCCTTGTCGTAAAAAGCTGAATCATTGATATGCACAGCTGAGTCGGCACCCATGGCTAACCCGGTGCGGATCGCCTCAATGGCTCTGTCCGGACCAAGAGAAACGATGGATACTGTCCCTGCTTTGAATTTTTCTTTCTGTTGCAAAGCTTCTTCAACAGCAAACTCATCATAGGGACCCATAACCCATTTGATACCTTCAGTGGCTATTCCTGTACCTTCCGGGTTTACCTTAATCAATGTTTCAGTATCAGGCACCTGTTTCATGCATACAACTGTATTCATTAAAACCTCCTTCCTGTTTTTTGGCACTAAGCCCTTTTCTCTGCGTATAAGCCATTATGCTAAAAGCCTTCTCGCAATGGTAAGAACCTCAGCTTCCTTGGTTCCCTCATAAAGCTGAAGGATCTTGGCATCACGGTAATAACGCTGTACATCGTATTCGTCGATATACCCATATCCGCCATGAAGTTCAACTGCATAATTAGCACAAAATACAGCTGTTTCACCGGAATAATATTTTGTAATGGAATTGAGTATAGGATCCACATCGCCCTTGTCCAACAACCAGGCCGACTTGTAGACCATATTACGGGTTGCCTCAATTCTGATGGCCATTTCAGCCAGTTTCTGTTGTGAAATCTGGAAAGAACCAATGGGAACCCCAAAGGCTTTTCGCTCTTTGACATACTGCACACTCTTATCAAGAGCACCCTGGGCCAAACCTACGCCCTGGGCCGATACCATAATGCGGGTAGTATCGAAAAATTGCATTGCCTGATAGAAGCCTCTGCCCTCTTTTTCACCCACCAGCATCTCCTGGGGTACCCGTACATCCTCAAAACTGATTTCAGAAGTATCCGAAGCCCTGATTCCCATTTTGCCTACGATCTTGGTTATGGTAACCCCGGGCAGAGCACTATCGACGATAAGCAGGCTGTGTTTATTGTAACGTTTCTCACTCTCAGGGTTGGTGATACAAAGAGTGATCATAAACTTGCAGACATCTCCATTGGTGATAAACATTTTGCTGCCGTTGAGTATATAGTCGTTTCCGTCCTTGACGGCCCTGGTGCGTGCCCCGGCCACGTCTGTGCCGGCATCAGGTTCGGTGAAGGCCCCGGCACTGATCGCCTGACCCTGGGCAACCATGGGCAGGTACTTCTTTTTCTGTTCTTCGGTTCCTCCCCAGTATATCGCCTCGCACCCGAAAGAGGCCGCCACTATCAACGAAATTCCAAGGTCAACACGCGAAAACTCTTCCGTTATCAAAGCATTTCCAAAAAACCCAACCCCTGAGCCACCATATTCCTCAGGAATCCAGGCCCCGATCAAACCCAGTTCGGAGGCCTTTTTCCAGATCTCCATAGGATATTTTTCTTCACGGTCGAGCTCTTTAGCAACCGGTTCAAATTCATTTTTGGCAAAATCAGCCGCCGTGTCCTTGAGCATTTTTTGTTCATCAGTCAGTTCAAAATCCATACCGATCTCCTTATATTACATATTTCTAAATTCAGACTAGAGTTTCATGTGGGTAATACCACCGCCCATTGTTCCGCCACCAATCACGACGGCCTTTTTGATTATCATGTCAAAACCCATCCTGACATATAGCGTCTACACTGCAAATCCCTGCAAAAAGAAATTACCGACCATCTTGACCACATCGTGCACATCATATCGTTTGCGTTTGCCGGTCACGAGAAATGTTGAGAGTTCGTCCAGAGACCCGAAGACTGCACGAGCTGCTATATCAGGCTTGATATCTTTCTTGAATATACCTTTTTCCTGCCCCTGTTGGACGATATCTGCGATGATATTAAGATATGCTAAAAAATGTTTGTTCTTATATTCCCGCATGAATTTATTTGATTGCCTGAGCTCGACCTGAATAACCTCGGCCAAATATCTGTCTGATTCAACCATGGTCAAGTGATTGTCGCAAAACATGACCAATTTTTCTCTTGGGTCGTCTATTGTCTCGAGTTCAGCTTTTACTGTGTTGATTATCCTGGTGAGCTCATCCTCAAAGAGAGATATCAGAATATCATCTTTGTTCTTGAAGTAGAGATAAATGGTTCCATCAGCGACATGGGCCTCTCTCGCAATCTCCGATACTTTTGAATTGTAGAAGCCTTCTCTTGAAAATACCAGCTTTGCGGCTTCTAATATCATTCGGTACTTCTGCTCACCTCTCATATGGCCCCTTCCTTAAATACTAAAGGCTTAAACAACCAGTACAAAATGTTATAAAAGGGGACAGACATCCGCCTGCCCCCTTTTCGCTTTAGCTAAGTTTTTTCCTGTTTTCTACCAGGTCATCCACAACTGAAGGATCTGCCAGGGTAGAAGTATCTCCGAAATCAGAGAAGTCGCTTGCAGCAACTTTCCTCAACACACGGCGCATGATCTTACCGGATCTGGTCTTGGGCAAGCCATCAGCCCATAAGATAAAATCGGGAGTTGCAATCGGCCCAATCTCCTTGCGCACGTGCTGAACCAGCGTCTTACGAAGCTCATCGCTCTTCTCAACCCCGGTGTTCAGGGTTACATAAGCAAATATACCCTGCCCTTTGATATCATGGGGGAATCCGACAACAGCGGCCTCGGCCACATTAGGATGTGAAACCAATGCACTCTCGACTTCTGCGGTTCCCATACGGTGCCCGGAAACATTGATCACATCGTCTACCCGACCGGTGATTTTGTAATAGCCAATATCATCCCGTTCCGATCCATCACCCGTGAAATAGCTCCCGGGGAACTGTATAAAATATGTCTCCTTGAATCGTTCCGGATCGCCCCAGACACCTCTCATCATACCCGGCCACGGCCGTTTTATTATCAGAGACCCGCGGGCAACCCCTTCGAGCTCATTGCCTTCATCGTCGACAATTGCCGGCTCTACTCCAAAGAATGGGACTGTAGCCTTGGCAGGTTTGATATCAATAGCACCAGGCAAAGGTGTAATCAGAATACCACCGGTCTCGGTCTGCCACCAGGTATCGACAATCGTGCATTCCCCCCTGCCGATGAGATCATAGTACCATCTCCATGCCTCGGGATTCAAAGGCTCGCCAACAGAGCCAAGTATCCGGATTGACGAGATATCATGATTTTTAACCCATGCATCGCCCTCTTTGGCAATGGCCCGAATGGCGGTTGGGGCGGTATAGAAAATATCGATGTTATATTTCTCAACCACGGCCCAGAACCTATCGTATGCAGGGTAGCTCGGCACCCCTTCGAACATGACCGAGGTTGCCCCGTTCGCTAATGGACCATATACGATATAGCTGTGTCCGGTAACCCATCCGATGTCGGCAGTGCACCAGAAGATATCTTCATCATGACAGTCAAAAACATATTGTTGGGTCATTGCTACATAGAGCAGATACCCCGCGGTGGTATGAACCACTCCCTTGGGCTGCCCGGTAGATCCTGATGTGTAGAGAATAAAAAGCGGATCTTCGGCATCCATCTGCTCCGGTTCGCAATACGAAGCGGCCCCTGCCATTAATTCCTCATACCACAGATCCCGGCCTTCCTGCCAAGCGCACTCGGTTCCGGTCCTTTTAACCACAATCTGTTTTTCGATCGTGCCGCAATCTTCCAGGGCCTTGTCGGCATTGACCTTCTGGGGGACAGCCTTGGCTCCTCGATACGTACCATCACAGGTAATCAATATTTTGGCAGCACAGTCATTAATTCTGTCTCGTAGGGCATCTGCAGAGAACCCGCCAAACACTATAGAATGGATTGCACCAATACGTGTGCAAGCCAGCATAGTGATGGCAAGCTCGGGAATCATAGGCAGGTAAATCGATACCCGATCACCTTTCTTGACGCCCAGATTCTTGAGAACATTGGCGAACTTATTTACTTCGCGATACATATCAGCATAGCTGAATGTTTTCCATTCGGAAGGATTATTACCTTCCCAAATGATCGCGGCCTTGTTCTTCTTGCCATCCGTCATATGTCTGTCAAGGCAGTTGTAGCTCACATTGAGTTTACCGCCTTCAAAAAATTTCACGTAAACATCGTCTTTGAATGACCAGTCCCAGACCTTGTCCCATTTTTTGAACCAATCAAGACGTTCTGCCTGTTTGGCCCAGAAACCCTCTGGGTCATCGATGGATTCCTTGTACATCTTTTCATACTCTTGTTTGCTTTTGATGAAAGACTTATCCCGCACTTTTGGCGGAACGGGGAAAAGCTGTTCACCAAAATCTTTTACATCTTCGGACATGAAGTGCCTCCTTAAATTTATTTGTAAGTTATGAGCATCTGGCTTATATAACCAAAGATACAAGCAAGGTCAAGAAAAAATGAATGATCATTCATATTTTCAATATCCCTTTTTTTCTTCCGCTTGTGATCGCAGACCGATATGCTATAATTGCAAGAGGCTTAAAACAGATTAAAGGAGATCCGAATTATATGAAAAAAGTATTTTTGTCTCTCGGGATTACACTGCTTCTGCTGGGAACGTCCCTTTCACCCGTCTATGCATTCCAGGTCAGCGTTGATGTCATCGGCTCTGCAGAATTGAAAGAACTTTCGCCAGGTATTGAAAAAACCGTACTTACACGATGTGTTGCCAAAAAGGTTGAGCTCTCCAAGTATAATCTGTTGAGTATTACATTAAGTCAATTAGGCGATACTCTTTCTTTTGACGCCATCCTGGATCAAACCCCGCCCAAGGCATTCCATAAGGATTTACCCGAGAAAAACCTTATATCTGAAACCATTGATGAGATGATTGATGCGTTCTTTTCCTCCTATCAGAAAGCACAAGCAACACCAACAGTTGCGAAACCATTACCTCAAGAGAAAAAACACGAGCACGTGCTCTCTGAGATAAAAATTCCATTTGAGGCTTATTCAATCGCCGTGCTGCAGGATACCGTGTTTGTTTCAAGCCAAAATACCATCTACATGTATTCCGATACCGCCTTCCAACCATGGTGGCATGCCCCGGCCAGGGATAAAATATTCAGGATATATGCCTATCGCGATTCCATCATAGCTCTGGTAGATCACTTTGATACCTTCCATACATATAAAATAAGCGGCAGCACCACTGAAGAACACTGGCCGAATCCGGTTATCCCGCATGGAGACAGCCTTATATCAGCAGTCCTGATAATGTCGCCGGATATCATGAAAGAAGAGAATCGCTGGTCCAAGGCTTCGGGGATTGAGGGTACACCTCCCAAAATCCCTGTCGGCGCCGATATCATCTCCTCAGTAATGTCTGATGTAATGTCTGAATATGAGGGAGAAGAACTCATTACTTTCTCTGAAACCGGCAAACTCAAAATCGTAAACAAGAAAAAATCTCTGTGGATGTCCGGGAACAAACTCGGCAATCTGCCGTTCCATATTAAAGATGAATACAATGTAAAAGGGGAACTCGATGGTAACTACCGAAGAGAAGCACGTGTGCGTACGGTACGCTATTACCTCTATCCCCGCATTGTAATAACTGAAGATGGCACAATCATCTCCATTAGAAACTCCGAGGGATTGACCAGCATATTGAACAGTTTTTCACAATTCACGGCTTCCCGCATTATTGCATACTCACGCTTTGATTCCGTGCCGGAGGAAACGGAATTATCACAGGCCGGGATCGGATTCTATGCAGACTTGGCCCTGTACAAGGACAAACTCGTCGGGTTGAACTTAGCGAAAGATAAGAGCACATTACGATTTATCAGTCTTGAATAAATCTGAGTCTACATTGGCCAAAGGCCCTTTTTCTTTTTCGTCTCAGATCCCTGGCCTTCGTTTTCTGCCAAATCGTGAAGCTCTTTGTCCTTTACAGTCAGGTCCCTGCTGAAATCTGGGCAATGAATACCTGCTCCAGGTTTAAACTTCTTCTTGCAGTCACCTCTCCAGGCACAAATTGGACATAACGATCTGTCTAGAGTCATGGTTAATAATCTTACATGCCAGGATCAAACTATGTCAACGATAAAGACTTTATGTTCCTAAAATAATTTTAATTTCCCCCCAAAAAAACAACGTATTGTTTTTACAGAATACGACCATCCGGGAATAATCTGTTTCTATCATTATTAAAAAAGAACTTGCATTGACGGATGGACAAAACAGTGTATGGCTTTTAAACCATATACTAGGGCATACTTGCCCTATTATGTATATTTTATGGTTTCTTAACCATATCTCGCCTCCACGCTCTCTTTGGAATATTATATTACCATTTATTTTTCAATTAGTTAAAGACGCTTTCCTCTTTACGATTCATGGCATGATTTTCGCAAATTACTAAAGTCTAAAGTGTTGGGTATTGTATTATTGTGCTCTGATGGAAGGCTGAAACAAATATATCCCTGGGTACCCCGCCTTCAATGAGCAGCATGCAACATTAGAATCGAAATACTCAACTTTTATCAATACAATGCCTGTGATGAATACCGTGGAAGGAGAATGCAACCTATGGATACAACTAAGAATTGCCAGGAAATAAAAAGCACCATAACCGACCATACAAATAAATACACAAACTACGTATTACAAAAAATCCTGGAGGAGGCCCATCTGCAAAACCGCTCATACCTGACGGAACCGGAATCAAAAAGGCTGTTGGAGAATACCGGTATTGCCACTACCGGATATGAAGTTGCTCGTTCCAGGAAAGCGGCAGTTGAAATCAGCAATTCTATTGGATATCCGGTAGTGCTGAAAATTGTATCTCCCGATATGATACACAAATCAGATTCAGGCGGTGTGAAACTTGACCTGAAAAATCCCAACGATGTACGCAACGCCTATAATGATCTTATCCATACATTTTATGCTAAGCAGATCGATGGCATTGCCGTTCAAAAAATGGCTTTACCCGGAATCGAAGCGATCGTAGGTGTTACCAGAGACCCGATTTTCGAACACATTATCATGTTCGGTCTAGGCGGGGAATTTGTCGAGGTTCTCAAAGACGTAAGCTTCAGAATTCTGCCTGTGAGTGAAGCAGATATCGATACAATGATCAAGGAAATTCAAGGTTACGCTCTGTTGAAAAGACATCGCGGTGTTTCCGTGGATATTCCGGCACTAAAAGAGTTGATTCTGAAAATATCGAACATGGTCAGCAACTACCCTGTAATAAAGGAACTCGATCTCAACCCGATATTATTGTATGAATCCGGCAACATGGTTGTAGATGCCAGGATATTTATTGACAAAAACTATAATGCACCTAGTGAAGACTCTACCATCCCGGATCTGCATGACTTTTTTTATCCGCGCAACATTGCCATGATCGGAGCTTCTGATAACAAGGGCAAACTGGGCTGGAATGTGTTCCGAAATCTCATCAGCCACAATTTCAAAGGCGATCTCTACCCCATTAACCCTAACTCCGAAACGGTACAGGGTGTCAAGGCTTATAAAAATTTAGACGAGTTAAATCAATCCATTGATGTGGCAATCGTTCTGGTCTCGGCTTCTTCGACTCCTCAAGCCGTTGAGGATTGCTGCAAAAAAGGCATTAAATACATTGTAATTGAAAGTACAGGGTTTGCAGAACTTGGAGAGAAAGGCAAAAAAGCACGGGAAGAGATGCTGGCAATACTTAAAAAATATAACTGCCGGGCACTCGGCCCAAGCTGCTCGGGAGTTATCAACACCCATCATAACATGGTGCAGTCACTAGGTCTTGTTGATGAACTGGGTAAAGGGAATGTGGGCTTGATTACGCAGGCAGGTGTATATACTACAGGAATTCTGTGGGATCTGCGGCACATCATTGATTTCGGAATTATTGCCACTATTGGAAGCAAGCTGGATATAGGTGAAACCGATATTCTCTACCATCTGGGCAATGATGATAATATCGATGTGATCTGCCTGCAAATCGAAGACATTACCCGTGGAAAACGATTTCTGTCGGCCGTGAAAAACGTCATCAGGAAAAAACCCATCATTCTCCTGAAATCAGGCCGCACCGATGTCGGTAAAAAAACTAAGCTTTCACATGCTGCTTCTTTGGCCGGCGAAGAAGCAGTAAACAGTTTTGCATTTAAACAATCAGGCATTTTCCGGGCAAGAAACAATGAGCATATGATCGGCCTTGCTAAAGGGTTTGCCAAGCAGCCACTACCCCGTACCGATGGTGTGATGGTCATTACGTATACCGGCTCTCTAGGTGCTATAGCTGCCGACTCGCTGTACTTGAACGGCATGCGGCTGGGAAAGCTCGAAGAGGAGCTGAAAAAACAAATGCAGGACATTCTGCCGGATTATGTCCAAAGCCTGAATCCACTCGATTACTCATTTACAATGAGTCCCTCGGAACTGAGAAAAACCATAGAAATCGGGGCACAAAGCATGGATATCGGAAGCTTTATCGTGGTAATACAGACAGAAAATCTTGAATCATTCTTTAATGAGCTCAAAGAAATTGACTTCAAAGATAAACCAATCATGACTTGTGCCCCAGGCAAGGAGTTTACCCTGCACAGCGTCATAAAAATGGAAAAGGCCGGTTTCCCGATTTATTCAACCGCTGAAATGGCAGCCGAAGTTCTGTGCACTATGTATGATTATGGGGACAAGCATGGATTTCCGACCCAGAAGGCAAGGCACAAGGTAGCCTGATCCAGAAAGGAGCAGGGCAATGAACACGCAGCAGAAACAGTATGCATTCGAGACGCAGGATGCCTACTCTGCCTTAAAACCGATCAGGAGGGGCTCGCGAGTATTCATCGGTTCAGGTTGCGGTAAACCTCAACTGCTCGTAGATAAGCTCATGAAAATATCCCAAACCCTGGCCGACACTGAAATATTGCACATCATAACAGCCGGGGATGCCCCGTATACTGAAAAGAGTTTTACACATTCTTTCCGTCATAATGCGCTGTTTGTCGGAGCTAATACCAGGCAGGCA
>JAFGIF010000318.1 GCA_016929755.1 Deltaproteobacteria bacterium
CAGGGAATACGGGCATAGCGCAGATTTGATTGTCATGTTTAATTGCCGGAGTAATAATAAATTCCTGTTTCAGCGCTAAGAAATCCTGTAGACCCATGTGTTTCCTCCCAGTGTAATAATTGAGATATCTTGTTAGCAGCCTGGGTTGCCATGGCCATGATCGTGAGTTGCGGATTCACACCCAGGCTGCCAGGCACGCTGCTGCCATCTACCACAAAGAGTCCCGGTACATTATGGCACTCGTAATTCGTATTGATAGCAGAATCATGATTCGTGTGACCGATTCTGGCAGTCCCCAACGGATGATAAGCGCTCAGCAGAAGATCTCTTGGTTTCCACTGTCGATCTCTTATCCGCTGCATATCGTCTTTACTCTTTACAAACGGATCGTCTAATGTCGGCATCATCAGATACTGTGCCCCTGCTGCAAAGAAAACCTCGCACAGAATATTCATGGCTTTAATCAGTCTTTGCATTTCATCACGGTTGAGGTTGTAATAAATCAAGGGTACTTCACCCAGCCCGGGGCGATCAAATCCGGTGCTGGTATCTTTAACCATGAAACCGAACAACGCCAGATTCGTATATGCATGCAGCAGATCGTCATATTGTTTACCTGTTCCGGGCATTATAGTTGCAATCGGCATAAATGGGGGCTGTGTCGCCCTCAAACATAATCCACTGGTCGTGGAATTTATCAATCATGTTGCCTTGGGGAATGCTGCAGGGATTTCGCATATCATACCCGGGAAAAACAGCCCCCACATATGCGGCAGGATGGACGCTGAGATTAGAGCCTATCCATGTATTACCTCTTTTTAGATGGTTGCGTTGGATAACACCCGGGGTGATCAGAGTCCCGCAGGATAAAATCACTGCTTTGGCACAGCATTTCAGATACATCTGGTCACCATGTTTGCCCTTTCCAACAGCAGCCACCCCTACAGCACGATTTCCGTCCGTAAGTATATCTTTAACCTCAAATCCGCTGAAAAGCGCCGCCGCCGCATCGAGTGCCTTGGGGATATAGGTTATATTGGTAGACTGATTTGCATCCTTTGGGCATCCCTGGGTGCATACGCCCTGCCCGTCGCAATCTATGGCATTGCGCTTGAGAGGACCGCAGCTGTACCCATACGCACTGCGGCCTTTTTTAATGATCGGTCCGATATATTTCTGCTCAGCCTCCTGCACGTGTATGATCTCTTCTACACGTTCATAGTAGGGTGCCATTTTATCGGGCGAAAAATAATGGAACCCATTTGCCGCCCATTGGTTCAATATTGCTCCCGGCGTCCGGAAACAGGTGCCTGAATTTATCAGGGTCGATCCGCCGACAGCTTTTCCCATGGGCAATGCAATCAATGAATTTCCTATGGAAAAGGTAAGGCCTTCACCACGGTAAAGAATATGCATCATTTCTTTGGGATTGCCTTTGAACGATTCTCTGCGGTAGAAATTACCGGCCTCGATAATTGTAATGGCAAAGCCCTTTTCAGCCAGGTCCTTGGCGACCACGGCACCACCGGCACCGGTTCCTACCACCGCCACATCCGCTTCCATAACATTATCATGCTCAAAGGTGTTGGCCGGGAATATCTGTTTCATCCAGCAGGGCTGCGGCTCAGGCGCAATTTTCTCTTTATAGCAATCTATGCCCAGAGATTCATGCACTTCGGGTGAGGCGGCATGATAGTATTTCACTGGCAGGCACAGCAGATTGCCAAGTACTTTATTCAAAAAGCTCTTTGAAGAAAGCAAGCCGGCAAGCAAAGTTCGGCGTCTTTGCGGGCTTACATTACAAAACGATCTGCCGTAGCGGATTATTGAAATACAATTGATAATACCTGCGTGTAATTTGATGGCCCGAAAAGCCAGAAGATTATGGGATACGTCCTGCTCGATCCGTTCAACCAGGGAATGTTTGTATTCAGGATAGGATGGATTATCAGCAAGCACAGAATCAGTCAGGGCATGAAGAACAGCGCGGGTGGAATCTTTGAATTTTAACTTGCGTCCGGATCGAGTTTTATTCAAAAGGTTGTCCAGACTGAGTGTTGGATAGAACCGCAGTGAGCGCAAAAGTGACAGAGTTGAGAATTCAACCCATACTTTAGCCCGGGGCACATCATCCAAAGAAATATCAGCATTGATCGTATGCCTGAGCATGGTATTCATGGCAGGGGCACAAGCATTGAGAACCATGACATTTCCGTCATCAGAGGAAAAAGTGGTAGTCAAAACTATCGATCCTGATATTACCTCAATCCTTGCTGAACATGGTCTATCCTTAATATAGGAAAGGCGATATTTATAGTTTATAAATGCCACTGTTACCTTGCAGTCCACCAACAGCCTGTCATCTTTCCAGCATAAGGGCCGATAATAAACCACATGAGGCAGAAACTCGTTGAAAGAATTAAAATCGGTTATGATCCACCATACATCCTCGATTGATGCTTCGATCAGACACTGAACAGTAGGAAGATAGGCTTGGGTGATCGGATGTTTGTCAAGGTTAATGAGAATATCGCCTCTTTTAAGGGCCTGCCGTTTGGTTTCGTCCAGGGCAGGATACTGAGCGTTACTATTCATGATGCAAACCGTCAGTCTAAGTACTATGTCGATCAGAGTCCGCCTTGGACGAACCATTGCAATTGCCTCCCTGCAAACATTTCAGTAAGTTAACGATTGCACAGTGTCCACGATAATAATAAACCAAGGTGTGATATTAGTGAAATCAGTAATTCTTTGCGTTTATTTTTTTAGTAATCCATTAACCTTGGCGACATATCCATTGATATCGCACTTTCTTTCCAGGCCGGAGGCCGACATGTAACGTACGCTGCCGAATATTTTTCTTTCGGCCCACGGCCGGTCGTGCAGTCCGTAAACCCATGATACCCCTGCAAAAGAATTGGGATCGCGTCCGTCAAGAAAATAGGTATTGTTCATATGCAGGGTTCGCTGAAAGGCATCTTCGGGGTCTTCGCACCACTCGAGAATTTTTTTACCCCAGTACATACGCATATAATTATGCATATATCCTGTATATTTCATTTCATTCATAGCGGCATTCCAGTAATCATCATGCGTGAGTGCACTCTCCATTTGCATGGGTGTATAGATATACTCCCTCTTGTCTTGGATATGGTTTGACAAGGTTTTGCGTGCCCATTGCGGGAGCCTTTTAAATGAATCATATTCCTCGCTGTATTCTACGAAATTAACCGCCAGTTCTCTTCTTACAATCAGTTCTTCCAGAAAGGCATCTTTTATTAACTGATCGACATCAGAAGAATGCATCGCTGCAAAAGCGACATGTAATGGTGATATCTGACCGAAATGCAGGTATATGCTCATTTTTGATGTGTCATCTGTCTGGGGCTGGTTGTGATTCTGATCATATAAAGGTAAAGATTGCCGTATAAATTTTTCAAGCTGCTTAACGGCTTGAATTGTGCCGCCCCGGTAGTAGCGTTCAACCGTTTCTACGCGCCTATCTGTTTTTATTTTTTTCAAAACCGTGTCCGTATCGTTTATATCCAGACCTGATATTTTTAAATCCATCGATGATTCATTGGGTTGTATTCTTGGCGGTTGTATCAGGAATTTCCGGATATGTTTTTGTATCCTGGGACGAATTGTGCGGGCTGCATACTCGGCTTTATCCGAAGCAATCTCGACCGGAACTACAATGTCGCTTTCGACCTGAACAACTCTGCATCGGCACTTGTCAGCCAGTTCTCTCCGCCACTGCTTTTGATGCCTAAGGTACCCCCTGTCGCAAACCAGCAAAGCTGCGTCTTTTGTTAGATCCATAACTGTATTGACGGGCTTTCCCAGGCGGACCACCATCTTTATTCCCCTGTTTTTCAGCAAGGTCATTGTTTCCTGAACACCCTGTAGCATGAACGTAAAGTGCCTGAGATTCGCCTGGGGATAATCATCCATCAGCACAAACAGCACCAGCAGGGGTTCTCTCAGACGATTAGCCTGCAGAACCGCGTATTCGAGGGCATGGTTGAATTCTGCACGCTGGGATTGCTGCATCCAATAGAGCACATATTTGCCATCAATTATTTCACGCTCATTGAGCTCTTTGATACGCTCTTTTTGAATTGTATTCGATTCCATCTTCCCCTTCCCTGCAGAACATCCTCAGGAATACAATAGCTCACGAAGCTTGTCGGTCTGTTTCCTGAGATTTGTAATTTCCTGTTATTTAAAAAATATATTACATGTAATAAGATTCTATTTAGAAAAAACCAGAAGTTCTGTTGAAATGAATAAAGATCAGCTGCCTGATAAATTACAAGCAGCCGATGGTTATCTAAGGATGTAGCCTGCCAGACTAAACCGCTTCAATTGTTGAAGGCGGTTTGGTGGCGATATTATAGGTAACGCTTACCACCCCGGGAACCTCAATGGTAATTCTTTCTGAAATTTTTTCCAGAATATCAAAACTCAGCCTGGTTGGTTTGCCAGTGGTTGCATCATTGCTGTCCCAGCATCGAACTTCGATCTGGTATCCATAGTCCCTCCTGCCATCCCGCAGACCGGTGACTTTGTCATCATGCAGAATTGCCAGATATTGGAACGCGACGGTATGCGACAGTTCTTCCTCAACGATTGAAGTGGCCAATCTGACCGTTTCGATCTTCTCTGGGGTTATCTCCCCAATAATTCTGGTAGCCAGAGCCGGGCCAGGAAATGGTGGCCTGGAGTACATTATCCCAGGCAGACCGAGCGCTTCACCAACCTTGCGGACACCGGGTTTTCTGATCTGGATCAATGGCTCCAGTACGGTATACCCGAATTTTTCCTCGGTATTAATGCCCAACTGCTCGAGGATATTGTGCTGGCGCTTTATTCCGGCAATAGTTTCTTCCACATCAGTATAGATAGTTCCCTGCAGGAGGTGTTTTGCACCGCTTTGTTTGACCAGATCGCCGAATACGTCTTTGTAAAAAGTCTGGGTTATCGCTTCGCGTTTCTCCTCGGGATCGGTTAGCCCTTTCAAGGCTGATAAAAAACGATCTTTTGCGTCTAAAATTTCTATCTCTACACCTAATTCATTGAACCATGATTTGATCTGATTAGCCTCATCCTTGCGCATCAAACCGTTTTCAATAAAATACGTTTTCAATTTAGACCCTAATGCCTTGTGCCCGAGCATGGTCACAACTGACGAATCAACTCCACCGGAAAGAGCATTAACAGCAAAACCATCACCGACTGCCGAACGTAGTTGCCGAACCTGTTTCTCAATGAAGTCAGATGTATCAAGTTCCTCTATTTTAATCTCTTTAATCTCCATGCAGTTCTCCTCTATTTCAAGATGATTTGAATGATTTTGAATACTATACTTATCAATAAAAAAAAAGGATGTCTTCTTAAAAAAATCTGTATATATCAGTTTCTTTATACCTTTTGTTTGCGATTAAAAAATCTCAGAGAAAAAGCAGGCTGACGGCCATAATCAGCATTCCCAGTAAAATGCCGGATATTACGGTATGGCTGTGACCGTATCTATGTGCCATCGGCAGCAGTTCGTCCAATGAAATATACACCATAATTCCGGCTACAAATGCCAGAAGCCCAGCCAGGACTTGCGGTGTTAAAAATGGAAGCAGGATGA
>JAFGIF010000075.1 GCA_016929755.1 Deltaproteobacteria bacterium
ACCTCATTGGCGCCGATCCCGCTTATTTTATCATAGAGACCCTCCCCGCTCTTTATAAGCTCTTCTTCGACCACCAGAACCGGAACCCTGTTGGGAACGACCCTCAAATTCCAGCGGGCGTCATCGGGGTGCGAATCGGGGGGCCGGCTGGCCAGTATCTCGGGGGGGCATAAATGCTCATTTCCAGGGCAGAATGGACATAGCCCAGGATCCTTTGTTTCAGCTGTCTTGACAGGTATTTCATGACAATGCTGAGAGTCTCGGGAGATAATCACCCAGCGATCGACAACCGGATCCTTTCTCAACTCTGACATGTCTCACCCACCCGCATTATAGCATCCGGTATGCCTTCCCCTGAGGGCCGTACAAAATAAATGCTCCAACCCTGGAAGGTTTTTTCAAACCCATCCTCATTCTGGGAAACACATTCAAGCGGTGCAATTAAGATATCCCATGCAGAAGGTGATCCAAGCACCACCTGAAGACCCTTTGCTTCATCTTTTAAAACAACTTCTTTAGCCCTGAAACAGCCTCTGTCCATTCTAAGTTCAGCACCTTCAACAAAAGGCCTCTGTCCCGAAAGTATCATGATATTCCACTCCAGGGCCAGCCAGGACTGCTCTGACTCTGATACAATCTCATGTGATACGGCAATCACGCCCTCCGGATCATAGGCGTAGCGTTTTATAATAGTGCCTGCTTCAGTATGGGCCTGAAATACCAGGTTGACGCCATTTTCCGATTCAGTACATTCAGCCAGGTCAAAGGGAATCACGGAGCTCGAGGAACAATCGATCCGATTTTCGCTGAGAATCCTGTTCATATCCGGTTCTGATTTAAGAAAATGGGTCATGAAGGAGAAACGCGGATAGGTATCATATATAAGGGCATCTTTAAGCTCATTACTGATTTCATGGGGAAGGTCATGGATTGATCGAGGCTCTGCCGATGTTTCCTGATTATTCGTTGCGGCCCCGCCTTCAAGAATGGTCCGGTGGTATATTTCCTGATGCCTCATCAGGATATTGCTGAGCTGATAGTGCAATGGTTTATACTCGAGCATGCATAGCGAGGCCCCAATGTGCGGTGATACGGTGCAATTGAGACGCTTACCGCTTAAAATTGCCTCCTGGGCGCCATCCAGATCAAAATCATACCATTCAAGACTCCACGATCTATTTTTGAAACGACTCTCATCAAGGCATTCTTCGGCCTTAAGCAGGTTCTCATACACGGCATCCCTCAGTTTTGTGATGTAGATGCCCCCGAACAAGCCATGCCAGTAGGCACAATTACACTGCGCTTTATACAGATATTTAGCTGCAGATGGATTGGTTGCATATTTTTTCACAAGTGAGCTGACCTGCAGCATCTTTTTATGCATACGGTTTGACTCCGGGTACTTTGCCAGAAAGTTGTCCCACATTCCTCCTCTTAGGAAAGCTCGCATACGAGGCCACTCTTCAGTTTGCTTGGCCTTTTTGACAAGATCTTCATAGTAGCGGCCCTGTTCCCAGAACAGGCTCCATTCCATCATCTCCTGGTAGGTCGCTGTCGGCAAATAGACAAGCCCCTTGGGACGACACTGATCCAGCGCCTTTACAAGTGGAATGAGCTCGATTTCATCTGAGGCCTGTGAGACTGCATCGAAAAAACGTTCGAGCCATTTTTCTTTATATACCCAGGTATGGGTTCCGGGCCACATGCCGAATTTTTCCCCATCATCCCCATAGGTTATCAGTCTGACACCCCTGTCTCTAAGCGATAACAGATACTCAACGGTTTCCATGGGCTCTTTAAACGGAATCAGGTATCTCAGATGCATATCAATCGGAAACACCCGGATGGGGCAGCCTTCCCGCTCAGTAATATAATATCCGTGTATCTCCTCGGGAGGCAGTCCTGCGGCCAGAAAATGGCTGTCATCGAGCAGGGTATACTCCATACCCAGACCGGCGATCTTCTTAGGAATACAAGGATCCCAGATCCTCTCTGCGCACCACATACCCCTGGGCAGCACTCCGAATGCAGCTTGCAGAGATTGTGACATCAGCATAATCTGGCTCTTGGCATCATCTTCCGGGATAACCGGAATGATCGGTTCATAAAAACCGCCACTCATCAGTTCAATCTGTGAATGTTCCAGCATTTGCTTCAGCAGCGCAAAAAACTCTTCATCATGTTCCTGAAACCATTCCAAGAGCGGCCCGGTGTAATGTAATGTTGCACCGATGTCGGGGTAGTTTTTCAAGACACGTAAAAAAGGCAGGTAACAGTCTCGGGCCCCCTGAGAAAATACTGATTCGTAATTACCGACAGGCTGATGTGAGTGAACACAAAAGGCCAGAGAGATTTTGTCAGACATGCCACATCTCCCTTTCAAAATCCGGCCCTGGATGGTCACAGGTGAGCACTCCGGTTGCCGGATGTCTCTCAATCTCCATATCGCCTTGCATTAACGCTATAAAAAACCGTATCTGCTCGCCCGGGGATGATCCGAAAACAGCCAGAGGCATTGTCATTTCCAAAACCGAATCCAGGGCAATCCTGCCAATAGGAGCACCTTTCGCCTGTACATCGTCAAAAGCACCCAGCTTAAGACCTTCAGGATGTTTTGAGATGGAAAAAAATCTGATCTGCGGTGAAAGAACGTTAATTCTGAGTTGGGCATCGGGCATCTCGGTGGCAAAATCGATCCTCAGATAAAAATTATCCGGATCGAAACCGTAGAATATCTGTTGTATCGCCCGGTCATATCTGTACATGCTGGCGGTAGTGGACGTTGCAACATACCAGCCTGCCCTGCGCCATTCATAAAAGTTAGAGATCTTTCCATCGACCAGTGGATAAATAAAACCCTCCGGATATTTCCTCGGGGTTATATCATGCGGAGAAATAATACTCTGAGAGAGATAGGGTGGATAAATATCATTATGAAGCTTGTAACAGTTCTGCAGGTGAAGCCTGTAGAGCTGGTCAAAATCGGCATCATTCTCGGTCGAAAATTCCTCCCCGTACCACCAGCACCAGTCACTGCCCTCGGCAATATAAATCTCCTCCCAGGCCAGTTCGTCTGCATTTTCGGCCTTTGACTCCACATATTTTCTGGTCTTTGCCAGATACTCCCAGGCCTTGCGGTCTTCTTCATGGCCGATCCAGATGGCAAAATCATGGTTTATCCAGGAGCCGGTGTAAAGCTTGGCTATATTCTTATTGGGTGGATGCTCATCCAGAAATGCCCCGAAACGCTCGGTGGTTATTTCCTTGTGATCACTCAAGCTCCGGTACAATCCTCTCAGAAAGCCTTCACCGCTGTCAGGATAATATTCCCAGGGATTTTCCCCATCAAGAATAATGGATACAAAGGGTTCAAAATCATATCCTTTAGCACCCCGGCGTATATTCTCCAGGTGATGCATAAAATCATCCACGGCGTCCAGAGGTTTATTTTTGGCATAGACAAAACTTATTCGGTCTGACAGCGGCCGGTCCCTGAAGAACATACTGAGGCCATGTTCCCCATGTGTCACGCTGTAGGGTCGATGAAGCAGACCACCGGTGCGTGGCTGCTGAATGCTTCCGAAGAGAATGTCTTCATCCGTGGCGGCCCATTGAATCCCATTATTTGAAAACAGTTCGATCATCTCCGGGCATACAGATCCTTCGGCAGGCCACATGCCTTTTGGAGGTGTGTCGAAGAGTCGGGCATGAAAATCCACGGCGCGTTCTATTTGCATACGCAAGTCTTCAGGGTGGCTAAAAGGCTCTTTGGGTAGCGGTGTGTCCATGGATCTCAAGGCATAGCCTACATTCATCAGCAAAGGCCCGATAGGATGATAGAACGGTGAAGTGGTAATCTCAATCTGCCCCGCGCCAAGGGCCTCTTTATAGAGATCTATTATTTTACCCATGATATCCAGATGAAAATTCAGCAGGTAGAGCTTATCAGCCTCTGAATAAGACGAACCTTTTTTTAACAGTTCTGCTATTCCCTCGTCTTTTCTGGCCGTAAATCCGGTCCAGGCCAGATTGAAAAGCACCTGCAGATCAACAATGTCCTGGTCGGAAAAGTGCTTCAGATCAATGGCCGATTCCGGCCCTCCTCGTTTCTCCAGCAGTGCGAGATAACGGGGCAGGGGCTTTATCATCGTGTCCTGGTTGCACCTGAAAAACCGCTCTACGATCAGCCTTTTTTCATCCAGAGAAAGTTCTCCGGGTGTTTTTAAAGAAAGATAAAAGTCGGTGTCCCTGAAACCGTGTCGGGTATAATCAATAATTTGCGACAAAAAACAGGGCACAAGATTAAAGGTACATCGCACTGAGGGATACTCGCCCAGTATTTTTATCATATCATAGTATCCCCGGATAGCATGCAGCCTGACCCAGGGCATCGTATAGGTATTGCTAAGCGGGTCCTTATAGAACGGTTGATGCATGTGCCACAGAAATCCAACCGTAACCCTACTCATCAGCATATCCTCTGTTTATCAGACCCTGATCCCCGCATTACAACCCGGGCAACACTACAGAAAAAATTCAATTCACAGGGAGGAAACGCCTGGTAGCGGTGGAGGGACTTGAACCCCCGACACTGCGGATATGAGCCGCATGCTCTGACCACCTGAGCTACACCGCCACGGCAATCTTTACTACTGAAGTCAACTAGGTTTGTCAATAATTTATGCACCGCCTGCGCGGTAAAGACGTCGGTTATTAAAAAAAAGCGAGAAAGGATTTTTATTTGTCCGGTTTATCACGTTTGTTTGGTTTATTTTCGACCCGGCATCAAGAGTTATCTAGTTTTTCCTTTCGCCTGTCTCTATTCCCTTCTGCCTCGGATCTCGAGCCTCATTGTGATTTCAACTTCTGCCTGAGTTCTCGGACCCTCGTCTCGATATTCTTTCCCTTTCGCCCTTTACCTGTCTTTATTCATAAATCCCCAGCTGCCGGTATCCCGCCCAGACCATGCGCGTGTCTGACAGCACTCAACAGGGCCTCGCGGGCTGCCCTGGCAGCGATGATTCCCAGATGAAGCGGGTCCGCCTGCTTCTCGCCGATGGAAAGACAGAAGACCATGTCTCCGTCAAACGGGGTATTAAAAGGCGAGATATGCTTTGACAGGCCGTGGCCTGCCATCCGGGCCACCTGCATGGCCATGATTTTGTCGAGACCAGCATCGGTAACGAGCAGGCACAGGGTTGTATTCGACGGCGAACCGAATCTAGAACGGGTCTCTCCCGCGGCAATTGACTGAAAAGAATTAATAAAGCTCTTTCCGTCGCGGGCTCCTGCAACGATGGCCCCGTTTTCGCCTAAGATGTCGCCAAAGGGATTGGCCACTACGATGGAGCCCATTTTAATGCCGTTGGAACCTTCAACCATGCTCGACCCGATTCCGGACTTGGTCGCGTTTTCCATCCCACGCAGTTTTCCTGATGTGGCACCTGTTCCGACCCCGACACAGCCCTGTACAACCGGGGCCGACGATGCCTCCAGGCAAGCCTCGTATGCCATCTCCGGTGTTGGCCGGGCCTGTGGATCCATAAACGAAAGATCATAAATCACGGAGGTGGGCACAATTGGAAGTTTGGCCACACCGAGATCGAGACCGATCCCTTTTTCCTCGAGATAGAAACTGACGCCCGCGGCGGCATTCAAACCAAA
>JAFGIF010000076.1 GCA_016929755.1 Deltaproteobacteria bacterium
GTAAATCTGGAGTTTCATGAGAATGAATTCATTGTCCTGGTCGGCCCTTCGGGTTGCGGCAAATCAACGATCCTGCGTATGATCGCAGGCCTGGAGAAGATCACCGAGGGAGAAATCCTTATCGACGGGAAGATCATAAATGATGTCGCCCCGAAAGACCGCGGTATTGCCATGGTTTTTCAGAACTATGCGCTTTACCCGCACATGAATGTCTTCAACAACATGTCGTTCGGGCTCAAACTAAGTAAAAAACCCAAGGAAGAAATACTAAGAAGGGTTAATGAAGTTGCGGAAATACTTGAACTGGCTGCACTGCTGCAGAGAAAACCCCACGAGCTGTCCGGCGGGCAGCGCCAGCGGGTTGCCATGGGGAG
Organism: Deltaproteobacteria bacterium; assembly: GCA_016929755.1. Classification (GTDB taxonomy): domain Bacteria; phylum Desulfobacterota; class Desulfomonilia; order UBA1062; family UBA1062; genus JAFGIF01. The sequence continues at coordinate 375 of JAFGIF010000076.1, forward strand.
GGCCATGGTCCGCAATCCGTCCATCTTTCTGTTTGACGAGCCGCTTTCAAATCTGGACGCGAAGCTGCGGACCCAGATGCGTACCGAGATCAAGCTGTTGCACCAGAAGGTTCAGTCCTCAATTATCTATGTTACCCACGATCAGGTGGAAGCCATGACCCTTGCCGACAGGATCGTGGTAATGAACGACGGATACATCGAACAGGTGGGTGAACCGATCGTGCTTTTCGAAAGACCGGCAAACACGTTTGTTGCAGGATTTATCGGAAGTCCGCCGATGAACCTGGTTCCCGCCAGGATCAGTGGTTCAGCCGGAGACCTTCAGCTGGATTTTAACGGGCGATTGCGGATACCTATCCCTGATAAGCCGGACTCGAAAATCAAGGCGGACACAGATGTCATCATGGGAATCCGGACCGAAGACTTTGCCATTGACAGTGACATAAATGGGTTTCCCGGGGAATGGAAGGTCGACGGTATTGTTGAGGTGGTGGAGCCTCTGGGCGGTGAAACAAACATGCATATGGATATGCAGGGAATCAAATTCACCGCAAGGAGCGAGGGCAGACGAGTTATTCGTGTGGGGGAAAAGTTAACGCTGGCCCTGAACCTCAAGCATCTGCATATATTTGATGCAAAATCTTCTCTCTCTATCTATTAGTTTGCCTATCCGGCTACATCACCCTTGAATCACCTGCGCGGCATACGCCAGGACAATCCCGGCAGTCACCGCCACATTCAAAGACTCGGTGGGACCTTTCATGGGAACCCGGACAGTATGCCCGGAAATATTAAGAACTTCCGTGCTTATGCCGCGGCCTTCCTGTCCGAAGCATACGGCAACCCTGCCTCGAAACAGATCCGGTTCGAGCTTGGAAGTACCATCCGGCACGACACTGATGATAGTATGATCAATGCTTTTGAGTTCATAAGGAGTTGCCCGGACAATTTTGACTCCCAGGCACGATCCCATGGAAGCCCTGATGGCCTTGGCACAAAAGGGTGAAGCCGTCCCCGGGGTTATGGCCAGCATATCATATCCGAAGGCTTCGGCTGTGCGGATAATAGTGCCGACATTGCCCGGATCCTGGATGCCATCGAGGATAATAACTTTTTCATTCTTTTTCATATCAGCAAGTGAACTCCAGGGTATTTCGGCAAATATCAGAATCCCCTGAGGAGTCGTGGTTTCGGCCAGTAAAGAAAACAGCTGACCGGAAAGCAGCATATAGGGGAATATTACCGGCCCGAAGGCTTCCGCATATTCCGGGGTAAGTGCAACTTTGCTGGGCTGAATTCCGCGCGCAAAAGCATCTTCCACCAGCCGCCTGCCTTCCAGCAGCATCAAATTCTTATCTGCTTTTGCCGCCAGCAGACTTTTAAAGACGGGGTTATGGCGGCTGGTAATGGTTTTCATACATGTCGCATCATTACTCTAATTTTTTTATAAACGGCGCTAACATATCGATAGGCAGAGGAATTATGGTGTTGGTGGATCCTTCAGATGAAACCTCACGTATGGTCTGCAAAAACCTGAGCTGCAGGGCCATGGGTTGTTCCGACATAATCTTGGCGGCATCGAAGAGCTTCTGAGCGGCCTGGAATTCACCCTCGGCATTGATGACCTTGGCCCGCCGTTCTCTCTCGGCTTCAGCCTGCTTGGCAATTGCCCGCTGCATCTCCTCAGGCAGGTCGATATGTTTGAGCTCGACCGCAGAGACCTTGATGCCCCAGGGATCGGTCTGGCGGTCCAGAATGCTCTGGATTTGCGAGCTGATTTCTTCGCGCTTGGAGAGCAGCTCATCGAGTTCCGCCTGTCCGCAGACCGAGCGCAGAGTGGTCTGGCTCAGCTGGCTGGTGGCATAAAGGTAGTTTTCAACCTCGATGACCGATTTCATGGGTTCGATCACCCTGAAAAATACCACCGCGTTGACCTTGACCGTAACATTATCCTTGGTGATAACATCCTGAGGGGGCACATCCTGTACAATGGTTCGCAAGCTGATCCTGACAAAACGATCGATCAGGGGAATGATTATGATCAATCCCGGCCCTTTTGGTTGGCTGAGTACACGCCCCAGCCTGAATACCACGGCCCGTTCATACTCATTCAATATCTTGATGGCAGAAAAGAGAAACAGCAGCAGAATTATTACAATCGTGATAATTGCATACCCGCCCATAGTGACCTCCTTATATGGTTTTTATTCTGTATTACTCGATTTCATGGCAAGATTCAAGGAAGGATCATCCAGCATTGCCAGCCTCCGGGCTGAAATTTCCTTGAACTTGGCCAGGGCCGCACCACTGAGCGCAGGACCGGCGACCGGTTTCAATCTGAGGGGATTGACAAATTTACCGTTGTGCTTGACCCGGAAATCGAGATGCGGTCCGGTTGCCACCCCGGTGGACCCCACATAGCCAATGACCTGGCCCTGGGATACCTGTTTGCCGGATTCCATTCCTTTGGCATAACGGGAAAAATGACCGTAATAGCTGATATACCCGGCGCAATGCTTGATACGAATACTTTTCCCGAAACCATTGGACCAGCCCTTGAAAATAATCTTGCCGTCACCCAAGGCAACCACAGGTGTTCCTGTTGGTGCAGCATAATCCACTCCCAGATGAGGCCTGGCAACTTGATAGACCGGATGCATCCGATTATTGGAAAATCCCGAGGAAATTCTGCGATAGTTCAACGGCGCCTTGAGAAAAAGCTTCTGGATGGGCTTGCCGTTGGCGTCGTAGTACCCGCTCTCACCATTGCCTTTGTCGAAATAGATTGCCAGGTGCTCCTGACCCTGGTTAACAAAACGAGCGGCAACTACCCTGCCATAGCCTTTGAATTTATCTTCAACATAATATGTTTCATATACCCCGGCAAATGTATCTCCGGCCCTGATTTCAGTAAAAAAATTGATGTCCCAGGCAAAAACATCGGTCAGCTCCATTATGACTTCAGGGGAAATTCCGGCTGCGATCCCTGACTGGTAAAGACTGCTCTCAATCGTACCTTCCGCCCTTTCATAGCGGGTCTCCACGCTAAGGGTCTGCTTTCTGGCGGCAAAGGTTCCATTCTCCGGCTCCACCTCGAGCAGACTCAGATCATCAATTTCATAGGTTAACCGCCCCAGCAGAACAGGGGCATCTTCGGTAACCCAGAGTTTCAGATTGTTTCCGGGAACAATGCCCGAAAGATTATATACATTCTTGACCGAGCGGGTAATGCAATCGATCTGATAGTCGGACAAGTCGCATTCATGCAATATACTGTAGATGCTGTCACCCTTTTTCACATCCACGTCAATAAGCTTCAAATCTCCGGAATAGGTATCCGCAAGAATATGCTGCACCGCAACTTTTTGTGCATCGATCGAATCCTCATTGATGGCAATCCGGAGCCTGTACTGGTCTGAGATTTCATAATCCAGCCCGATCAGGTTCAGGCCGTCGGATGAAAACAGAAGTACCATTTCATGCCCGGGAAGCACTTTCGACAGATCGAAAACACCCTTGGTTGCCGCAAGAATATCAAAGGCCTGGGTTTGCGCGATACCGTTTTCTTGCATCATTCCCAGAAAAGATTCTCCCCTGTTTACACTCAGAGTCTTTTTTATCGGTTCCGGGGCTTCGGTTTGGATTGAAGCTTGCTGGTCCAGATCCAGGTATTCTGAGCCCTCTTCGGCCACATGAATAGGGGCATGATCCTCCTCTGAATAATGGAGATAAACAAACCAGATTGTTATCAAGAAAAGCAGGCCCAGAAAGAACCAAAAGGCCCTCCTTTTCCTGGTATGCCTGTATCCAGCCATATTCATCTGTATCGTACTATAAAAGCTATATCTTGATATATCAATATTTTTCTGGTTTTATCAATATATGCAGATCTTTGTTGCCGATATCCACATACGACCGGGAAACGACCGGGATAAGGACCGGTTTCTTTGCTGGCTGAAACGAATCAGGCCACAAGCCGAACACATCTACATTCTGGGGGACCTGTTCGATTTCTGGTATTCAGGCCTAGAAGACGCTCTGGCGGATGTGCTGGATGCTCTGCGCCATCCCAATATTCATATCATGCCCGGGAATCGAGACTTCTTGCTGCACAACCTCAAGAATGATGCTATCGATATCATAGCATCCGAAGAAATTGTTGTGAACCTGTACGGTAGAGATGTGCTGCTTGCCCACGGCCATACCCTTACGATGAATGATTACGGCTTCAAGTGCCTGCATCTTACCCTATGGCCTTTATTACGATTTCTGGACTCTCAACTGCCGCTCTCCCTCAAGGAGAAATGCGCCCGTTCACTGGTAAACACATCTGCCCGTATCCGTCCCCCTCAAGTGACCATCCCGGTTGATGCAGCCAGAAAACACGGAGTGAATACCCTTGTGTGCGGACACCTCCATACACCACGCTTACGCCAGGAAATGATCGTGCTGCCGGCATTTGTCGACAACGGCTCGTTTCTCATCTGGGATCAGGACGGTCCCAGGTTCACAGGCGGCTAGCCGCTGATAATAATCCTGGTCAGGATTGGCATGGCCACAATAGCCCCTATGGCACTGCCGAGATTGGCAAAAACCACAACCATCAGTATGCGGGTTATGGGATTTTTCCAAAACCCTTTTATGGAGGATATATCATCCTGGACAGATTCAAAATCAGCAACCGTGGGTTTTTTCAGGTATGCCTCGCTCAATCCGGCAAACCAGCCGGCAGCCAGGGTCGGGTTCAGCGATGTAATCGGGGAAGCCAGCCCTGCAACAAGAATGGTGATGGGATGAGCTAATGCCACCATTGCGCCCAGTGCTGCAAACACCGCGTTACACACAAGCCACCATTTGAGCACTTCATAGCCCTGCTTTGGACCACCGAAAAAAAAACCTGCCAGCACAAAGAAAAAAATCGCCAGAGGTATCAACCATTTCCAGAAGCCACGCTTTTTGGCGGGTACGTCTTCAAGCTCTCTATTATCTGATGCAGGAGAAGCAAGCTGTTCTTTGATACCCTGCATATGTCCGGCACCAATTACTGCCAGAATCTTATTTTCTTCAAGCTCGGCAATCTTATTGGCCATATAGGTATCACGCTCGTCTATCAGAACCTTTTTAATCGTGGGAGCAGCCCTGGCTATCTCATCCACTGCCGCGGACAGAACATCTTTCTCCTTAAGTTTTTCAATAGTATCCTCTTCCAGATCATCGACAGCAAAAATGGAAATCAGGGATGTCCAGATCAGCTTGATCCGCTCAATAAAAGTCAGGTTGCGCCAGGCACGTTGCAGGGTAGTCTGAATCGGCCTGTCGATCAGCGCCACCGGCACTCCCAGCTTTTCAGCAACCTCAATTGCGACCTTCATTTCCTGGCCGGGCTTGATCCCGAATTTTTCTCCGATCCTGCGCTGAAATGATGCCATCACAAGATTTGCAAATAAAAACGAGGCCTTCTTTTCCCTGATTACCTTGATAATGTCTGTCTGCTGCCAGGCCTTGGGATTCTTGAGCACATCGTACCTGTTTTTACATAATTCTATCGCCACAACTTCAGGCCGCCTGGTTTCAATTGCCTCACGCACTTCTTCCACAGAGGTTTTTGAAACATGGGCAGTGCCGATCAGAACAATCTCTTTTTCCCCTATTTTTATCAAATCGCTTGGCATGGCGTTGTCTTATATATCCGAATTACCAACCTGGTCAAGCAGCGAACAAAAAGGCCCGGATATTAAAACTAAAAAAGCCTAATCTTTACAGCCAGGTATTTCTCACGTATACATTTTATCCTATTGATACGATTTAATATTATCAAGCATATTTATACAGGAGGTCTGCATGAACAGCAGATTTAAGGCTTACACCGGCAAAATTCTTGAAATCGATCTTTCTTCAGAAAAAATCGGCGAATATACAATGCCTGACAGAGACCGCGAACTCTTTCTCGGCGGCAGATATCTTTCCACAAAAATTCTGTGGGATGAACTTATCCCCGGGATTGATCCCCTCTCTGCCGACAACATCCTGGTAATCATGACCGGCCCGTTGACCGGAACCGGAGCCCCGTCATCAAGCAGGTATGATATTTCCGCCAAAAGTCCTCTGACCGGTGGCATCGGTCATTCAAACAGCGGCGGCAATCTGGGACTGCATCTGAAAAGAGCCGGCTTCGACGGCATTGTTATCCGCGGTAAGGCGCAAAAGCCTGTCTATATCGAGATTGAAAATGATCAAGTTGAAATAAAAAATGCCCAAAATTTATGGGGAAAAAATACGCAGGAATCCCAGGCCTTGATGGGAAAAGGGGGAACCCTGGCAATAGGGCCGGCCGGCGAAAACATGGTCAAATATGCTTCAGCAGTTTCGCAGGAGCGAAGCCACGGCCGCTGCGGTATCGGCGCCGTTATGGGCTCCAAGAAACTGAAAGGTATTGTGGCCAGGGGATCGCACAAGGCTGAAGTACATGAGCCTGACAAACTCAAGACCCACTATCAGAAATGGATAAAAATGCTTACATCACACCCGGCCACCGGGGATCTGGCGCCTCGACTGGGAACTGCGGCTTTTCTCTCGATTCTTTCAGCCAAAAATGCCTTGCCTACTAAAAACTTCTCACATGGCACCTATGCTGATGCACATCAGATCAGCGGTGAAAAGCTGGCAGATGAATTTCTCCTTAAGAATTTCGGTTGCACAACCTGCCCCATAAGATGCGGAAGGGTAGTGGAAATCGAAGGGAAACAGGTAAAAGGCCCGGAATACGAAATCCTGTGCCTGCTCGGTTCCAATATGCTCATCAATGACATGTGCTCGATTATCAAATGGAACTATGAGCTCGATCTGCTCGGCATTGATTCCATCAGTGTCGGTACAGTGATGGGTTTTGCCGCCGAACTCAACGAGAAAGGACTGTGGAATAACGGCATAGAATTCGGTAAATCCGATAACCTTTCTCAGATTTTTACAGATATTGCTTATAAAAAAGGCATCGGCGCAGACCTGGCCGAGGGTGTACGCTTCCTGGCGGAAAAGTATGGAGGTAAAGATTTTGCCCCGCATGTCAAAGGCCTGGAACTGCCGGGCTATGAGCCGCGCGGTTCAGTTGGCCATGGGCTTGGCTATGTCACAGCCAACAGAGGCGGATGTCATCTGGATGGCGGTTATGTGGTCTATTTTGAGGTTACCGGCCCGGTACTGCTCGATGCGCATCACTGGCGCTCGAAACCTGGCTGGGTTGTGCTCGATCAAAACCTTATGGCAGCCATTGGCTCAGCCGGACAGTGCCTCTTTACCGCCTGGACATTTGTGCCGCCGATTGCCTACAAAATCCCTTCAAGTAAAATATTATCCTATATTCTCACGAAAATATTGACGTATTCATGGCCCTCGCTTGATGCAATGTTGAAACTGCCTCCACGCTTCATGAAAATTCATCTGCCCATGCTGCCTCATACCGCCGCTATCAAGCTTGCCACCGGCATGGATATGGATTTTGGAATATTCATGCAAATAGGGGAACGCGGCTATACCCTTGAAAAGTTGTTCAATCTCAGAGAAGGCTTCAGCATTAAGGATGATTGTCTGGCAAAACGATTTACCGACGAAGAACTCATAGAGGGCAGGAAAGAAACAAAGGTTCCGATCGATAAGATGCTTCCCAGATACTACAACTTACGCGGCTGGGATGAAATGGGAATCCCGAGTGACAAAACGCTTGCAAGATTAGGGCTTGATTTCCTGGATACCTCGTTTCTGCAACACTAGGTTTATACGGACACTTCCCGGTTACTTTCTGAAAAAAGTAAGTTCGGAAAGCCCCTGGCGCCCGGGGATTTTCGGGGCAGGTCCGGCAGGATAACCCATGGCAATAACGGCCATGAGTTCATGCCCTGAAGGGGCTTCGAGAATTTCTCCAACTTCAGGGCCGCTCTTGAGGATCTCGCCAAGCCAGACACCGCCAAGTCCGAGCCAGTGAATTGAAAGCAGCATATTCTGCACACAGGCACCCACAGCCTGACAATCCTTGGTCCGCTCATAGCTGACGTTCTGATCAAGAAATACGGCTATCAATACATTTGCCGACGAGATTGAATGGCTGTACTTGGTAAGCAAACTCAGCTTGTCTTTCAGCCCCTGATCTTTAACGACGGCAAAACGCCAGGGTTGATTGTTCAATCCGGACGGCGCCCACCGGCCTGCTTCCAGAATTTTATCGACAAGTTCGTCATCAATATTTTTGTCTGTAAAGTTCCTGATACTCCTCCGGGTTTTTATCAGATCAAGCATAACATTACTCCTTTCCGGCCTGCATTGCTAAATATGTTTCGATAAATGGGAAAATATCACCATCGAGCACTGCGTTCACATTACCCACTTCGAGTTCTGTGCGGTGATCCTTAACCATCTGATACGGTTGTAGAATATACGACCGAATCTGGCTGCCCCAGGCGATTTCCTTCTTGTTTTTATGGAATTGTTCTATCTGCTCTTTCTGCTTATGCTCTTCTAGCTCATAGAGTTTTGATGCAAGCACTTTCATGGCAAAGGCCTTGTTTTTATGCTGTGATCTTTCGTTCTGGCACTGAACCACAACTCCGGTGGGGATATGGGTAATGCGGACCGCGGAGTCTGTCTTGTTGATATGCTGACCCCCATGACCGGATGCCCGATAGGTATCTATCCGCAAATCTTTTTCATCAATATGGATATCTATGTTCTGGTCAACCTCGGGCGTAACCATGACCGAGGCAAAGGACGTGTGGCGGCGGTTATTCGAATCAAAGGGGGATATTCGCACCAGGCGGTGCACCCCGGTCTCCCCTTTAAGATACCCGAATGCAAGCTGTCCGGCTATCTCGATTGTGGCACTTTTTATGCCTGCCTCTTCATCTGAGAGGATATCGATTATACTTGATTCGAAGCCGTTCTTCTCGGCCCAGCGCAGATACATGCGCAGCAGCATTTCAGCCCAATCCTGAGCCTCGAGCCCTCCGGCACCTGAGTGAATTTCCAAAAAAGCAGGCTTGTAATCATCGCGCCCGGATAGAATATGTGCCATTTCAATGGAGTCGGTCTGTTTTTCGAGCCGTTCAAGAGTATCCTCAATATCGCTAACAACTGCTTTTTCGTCTTCACTGGCCAGCTCAAGCAGAACATCCATATCATCCCACAGGGCTGATACCTTCTCCCAATCATTCAATTGATGTTCCAGCCTGACCCTCTCGGATTGGATATCTTTAATCCTGGACGGGTCATTCCAGATTTCTGATTTGGAAAGCGTATGCTCTAACTCGGCGAGTCGTTTTTTCTTCTCAGGGATTTCAAAGATAGCCTCGAATGGTTTCGATCTTTTTCCCCACGGTATCGATACGTTGCTGGTAATCTGCTAACATGGTCAGGCCTTAACACTGCGCCAACGGATTGTCAATGCCGCAATGCCGGCCAAAAGAGACCAGAGCCAGGCTATAATTGCACCCCGGCGCGTATAGAAGGTTTGACCGGAATTCTTCCTGATCCCGGCAACAATCGCTCCCTCTTCAAGCAGCCCTATGTTCTTAATTATCTCGCCGGTCGGAGAAATAATGGCAGATATGCCATGATTGACGGAGCGCAGAAGCCAGCGCCTGTTTTCGATCGTTCTGAACGCGGACAGACGTAAGTGTTGTTCGGGTGTGGCCCAGGTTTTGAACCA
>JAFGIF010000077.1 GCA_016929755.1 Deltaproteobacteria bacterium
CGGGGGAGGTCTCTTCAAACCATTCCGCGATAGAATTTTTTATATAGGGGCTAAATAAAACGATGAAAAAAACCAACAACGGAAGTTCTTGTCTAAATTCATCGAAAAATGACAACAACTCCCCTTTACGGATATGCCTGCTCACTTATAGAGGAAAGCCAACCAGTGGCGGCCAGGGGGTATATGTCAAAAGGATCGGCAGGGCGCTTTCCGACCTGGGACACAAAGTGGATGTTCTCTCAGGACCTCCCTATCCTATCCTTGATGATGATATTACCTTACACAAGCTGCCCAGTCTCGATCTCTATAATCCGGATGATCTTTTCAGAATCCCTCACCTGCATGAACTCAAGTCGGCGACAAATTGGATAGAATGGCTTAGCGTCTCAACCGGAGGGTTCCCGGAGCCGCTCACTTTCGGTATGCGCGCATATCAATTCATGCGTAAACACTATCAGGACTATGATATCGTTCATGATAATCAGTGTCTGTCCTATGGTCTGCTCGATATCAAAAAACTGGGTGTTCCTCTTATAGCAACAATTCATCATCCCATAACCGTTGATAGAGATATTGAAGTACAGGCGGAAAAATGGTTCTGGAAAAAATGGAAAGTACGCCGCTGGTATTCCTTCATAGGTATGCAGCTTAAGGTATCCAGTAAAATACCCCATATCATCACTGTTTCAGAGGCCTCTAAAAACGATATCAGCAATGCCTTTCAAATACCTGCCACGAATTTCAGGGTAGTGGCTAATGGCATCAATACAGAGATTTTCCATCCACTACCTGATGAAGTAAGACTCGAAAACCAGGTCATGGTAACCAACAGTGCCGATATGCCCTTAAAGGGCCTGCGTTACCTTCTGGAGGCAATTGCCTCCCTGCGAAATAAACGTGATATTAAACTGACCGTGATCGGCGAGCCCAAAAAAAATGGCGTAATCGAACGACTGGTAAAAAATCTCGCTCTGAACGGATGCGTCACATTTACCGGCCGTATCGCGGATGAAGAATTTGCCCGTTATTATGCCAAAACAACCATTGCGGTCGTACCATCAATTTATGAAGGCTTCGGCCTGCCGGCCGGTGAGGCCATGGCCTGTGGTGTGCCGGTGATCAGTACCACAGGCGGAGCGCTGCCTGAGGTTGTCGGAGATGCAGGAATCCTTGTTCCGCCTGGAGATGCAAAGGCCCTGGAAACAGCCATTGTTGACCTACTGGACAATCCTGAAAAACAAAAGAAACTCGGCAAGGCCGGCTATGAAAGGGTGCTGAAAAATTTCACCTGGCATAATACCGCCATGAATATCGAACAACTATACAGAGAGGCAATTCATGCTCACCGTTGATTTTTCTCGCCTTGATCTTTCTCCGGGAAGCAGGGTGCTCGATGCCGGTTGTGGCACCGGGCGACATTTGACAGAAGCCTTCCGAAGTATGGGCGTCAATGTGGTAGGCATCGATATGAAACGGCAAGACGCAACCAAGGCCCGCAATATGCTGAACCAGATGCGCCTCGAAAATGAATCCGGGGGAGGCTCTGCCAATGTCATGATCAGCGACATCACCCGGCTGCCTTTCCAGGATGAGTCTTTCGATATTGTTATCTGTTCGGAGGTGCTGGAGCATATACCTGATCACCACAAGGCTGTGCAGGAGATCGTACGTGTTCTTAAACCGGGCAAATCACTGGTTGTGAGCGTGCCCCGTTTTCTACCTGAAAAAATTTGCTGGGCTCTGTCGGAAGACTACCGTACCGAAGAAGGAGGCCATGTCAGAATATTCAAGAAACAAGAACTGATTGATATATTGGAATCAGCCGGCACAAAATGTATCGGAAATTCCTGGGCCCACGCCTTGCACAGTCCCTACTGGTGGATCAAGTGCCTCGTCGGTCATAAAAATGAAAACTCGCTTGTGGTGAAGATCTATCACAAATTTCTGGTGTGGGACATCATGAACAAGCCCTTTTTCACCAGAAGCCTTGAAAAAATATTGAACCCGTTTATAGCAAAGAGTATTGTACTTTATCTTAAGAAAGGTGATTATGATGGAACTTGATATGAATTCAAGGAGGTTTACAGCACCGATTGAAGTTGACGGGCTGGCAAAATCAATTACAGAGCAGCAGAGAGACAGTGGTGAAATCCCCTGGTATGAAGGGGGCAAGACCGATCCATGGGATCATGTTGAATCCGCCATTGGACTGACCATCGGCGGATATTTTGCACAGTCCCGCAAGGCCTTTGAATGGCTGGCAGATAATCAACTCGAAGATGGCAGCTGGTATTCGGCATACAAAGGCGGTATCCCGGAAGATACGACCCGCGAAGCCAATATGTCCTCTTATATCGCCGTAGGAATGTTTCACTATTATCTGGTAACCCGTGACATGCAGTTCCTGAAATCCATGTGGCCCTGTGTTCGTGGCGGTATTGATTATGCACTCAGCCTGCAGGCTCCCAGTGGAGAAATTTACTGGGCACGTGATCCACATAGCCATATAGACCCTATGGCCCTTCTTACCGGTTCCAGCTCGGTCTATATGAGCCTCAAGTGCGCCCTGATCACGACTGCACTCTTGGGTGAAGAACGTCCTGACTGGCATACAGCCTTTGAGCGCCTCGGAGATGCAATCCGTTACCGTCCCCATCTGTTTAACAAGAGCAAGGCCCGTTTTTCCATGGACTGGTTTTATCCAATACTCGCCGGCGCAATCACCGATACCGAAGCCAGCAGACGCATTGATAAGCTCTGGAACAAATTCGTCGTGGAGGGTATGGGAGTCCGATGCGTTTCCGACAGACCCTGGATTACCATGGCCGAAACATCAGAACTGGTAATAGCCCTGGCCGCCACTGGTAAATCCGAACTTGCTAAAACCGTGTTCAGCTGGATTCAGAACAAACGTTTCGATGATGGCACCTTCTGGTGCGGGGTAACCTTTCCGGACATGGTTATCTGGCCGGAGGAACAGTATACATGGACAAATGCCGCGGCATTAATGGCAGCGGATGCGCTCTATGATCTTACCCCTGCATCCCAACTTTTTAATCATGCGCTTTGGGAAAAGAGCCATGTGAGAAGCCCCCAAACCATACACCAGTACGAACCCTTTTTCAGAAGACAACCTGCAATACTTAACCGTAAGGCTTCGTCGGTATCAAATACAAAAGATATGAGGGTAAGACATCCTTGATACGAGATCACAGGCCGTACTATATCAAGAAATTAGATCTCAAGTTCCGTAACTGGTATGTGGAACACTTTCTCAGGCCACAGTTTAAATACCTTGGCAGCGGCTATACCTTTATGAAACCCCAGCATGTGGAAATCTTCGGCTGGCCGATTGAACTGGGCGATTATGCAAATATTGTGGCTACGCGTGACGACAAAGTATGGATGACGATCTGGTCGGAAAGAGAAGATATGGGTCGCATCAAAATCGGCGATTACTGTCTGCTCTGTCCCGGGGTAAGAATCGGATCTGCCAATGAAGTCATAATCGGCAACAGTTGTATGATGGCACGCAGATCCTATATCACCGATTCTGACTGGCACGGAATTTACAACCGGGTTATTCCGGGAAATTCCGCCCCGGTTCGAATTGGCAACAATGTCTGGATCGGTGACAGTGCAATCGTTTGTAAAGGAGTCACCATCGGCGATAACAGCATCATCGGTGCCGGGTCCGTAGTAGTGCACGATATTCCGGCCAATTGTATTGCCGCCGGAAATCCTGCCGCGATCGTTAAAAACCTCGATCCGGAAGAACCGATACGAACCAGAGCACACTGGTTCAGCTTGAAAAATCTCGAGAAAAGCCATGATCAGATGGACAAAAATAATCTGAAAAACAACAACCTGTTAGGCTGGATTCGATCTTTACTATTCCCCGCCGCAGGAGATTAGGAGTTACCAAATGAAAGTCGCTCTGCTTGCAACACCGTATCCACTTGAAGAAGCTCCCTCACCACCTCTGGGAATATGCTATGTTGCAGCAGCATGTGAGACAGCCGGCGCCGAAGTGAGGATTTTTGATTATATTGTCAGGCAGTATACTCCCCAGAAATTGATAGATGAAATCGAGCAATTCAAACCGGATGTAGTGGGGGCCTCTTCAGTCACCATGAATTTTCCAATAGCTCACAGCATGATCCGGAGCGTAAAACAAAAATTCCCGGAAATTATTACCATGATGGGCGGACCGCATGTCTCGTTTGATTATCACAACATTTTAACCCGGTCTTCTGAGGTTGATCTGATCGTAATCGGAGAAGCCGAGCAGACGCTGCGCGAACTCCTTCCTGTGATTAAAGATCGCCGGAAATGGCACAACGTAAAAGGGATCGCATTTCACGACAACGGACAAATCGTAACCCCCCCGCCCCGGGACCTTATACAGGACCTGGAATCACTGCCTATCCCTGCCCGGCAACATCTGCCCATGTCCAGATATCTGGCCCTGGGATTTCCGGTCAGCATCATCACCAGCAGAGGCTGCCCAAACCAATGTATCTTCTGCCTGGGAAGGCGCATGGTCGGGAAAAAGGTGCGCCACCGGTCGATTGAATCAGTGTTGGATGAAATTGAGCAGATTCTCACGTATGGATTCACCCGCATAAATATTGCCGACGACCTTTTCACCGCCGATAAATCCAGGGCGATTGAGCTTTGTGAAGCTATTATCAGACAAGGCTCTCCATTCAGTTGGTCTGCATTCGCCAGGGTAAACACGGTGGATACGGAACTTCTGAAAGTCATGCTGGAGGCGGGATGTGATACAGTAAGCTTCGGAATTGAATCCGGTAATACCGAGATGCTCAAAAGGGTAAAAAAAGGAATCACCTTACAGCAGGCAAGAAAGGCAATAGAAAGCTGTAAGGAAGCCGGAATGAGGGCCCACGCATCCTTCATGGTAGGATTGCCTGGAGAAACACTTCAGACCATGGAAGATTCAAATAAGTTCGCGCAAGAACTGGGTATTGAGTATGGCTACCACTTCCTGGCACCCTTTCCGGGCACGACTGTGCGGGATGAAATTGAGAAATATGACCTGGAAATCTTGACCGACGACTGGGCCCTGTATGATGCCAACAGACCCATTGTACAGACTTCCCAGGCAAGCCCGGAAAACATGGAGCAGTTTGTCTCGAAACTTGAAAACGAGCAGAAGAGCAAGTGGAATGAGATAGAAGAACGCTACAAAAAAGGAATATGCTCGCCGGAAGAACTTTTTCAGGTAGAGGCCTTTCACAGATTGGACTTTGTTTATCAGATTCTGAGTAAGGATATGATTGAAAAACATACTTCTTCAATGGTGCATACAGGCAACCCTATTGAAAAACTATCAGATACCCTTGCCGAAATAACAGGAACCAACAAAGATCTGGCCTTGCGCACAATAAAAAGGTTTGTAGATAACAATTATCTCAGAAACAAAATACAAAACAAAGCAATACACTGGTACTGGACCCACAACAACCGCATAGATGTCTTACCAGTCTCGAATTTGTAAAACGTGCTCCGGGACTTCGCCTTTTTCAAGCCTCTTGAGAATTCCAAGCGTCTTTACCATTGGCAGCGCAATGAACAGCTCTGAAGCCAGGGCCCGTTTGTAGATATAATACGGGGCCTGTCCGCCCTGGCTGGGATCAGTAAAAATATCATGGATAACAAGATAGCCTCCCGGCTGAATATGCGAAACCCAGCAG
>JAFGIF010000078.1 GCA_016929755.1 Deltaproteobacteria bacterium
ACCTGAAAGAGCAGCGCATCTCCTGCTTCCATCGAGACATTCTCATCAGTTGGTGACGTAGAGTTAATGCATCCGAATAAAAAAGAAGTAATAAAAACCAGAGAAAATTGCATTATGCGTTTTCTCATAGGTAAAACCTCCTCTCATTGTCATCTTGTTTATCAAGATGACATAACTGGTTGTGTAATTTTGTAATTTGATATTATGCAATAAATGTGCACTGTGCAAGCTTTTCTAACTAGTCAAATAAACTTAAATTATTATATTTAACAAATATAAGTAAGAATTAATTTACATAAAAAGTGAAAAAATATATAGCCTGCATTATACATTTTACTCAGATGAATGCCATGAATTCAGCAGGAATCAGCGTATTCATATGCCATACTTTTCAAACATTCTTACTCTTACAGGGCAGGCGCAATAGTATATATACCCGAAACTGGTGAGATAACCACAATATTTATTCCCGTTGGGTTTGCCCTCAAATTCAAGGAATTGATGATTAATTGAACGTAGTATTTTCCCACAGGGGTTCCAGTCATCCGTTTGACAGATGCAATTAAACTTACATTTAAATTGATTCTTGTTAATCTCTTCATCAACAATCGACTTCATTTCAATCTCCGCAATGAGAAGGTTTTCTTTAAATCAAAAACAATCATTGAATATTATATCGACTAATTTATGAATAAGACAATGGGTGATAATACTCATTTATGGCTAGGTGTATTCACCTATACTAGGCGATAAAACCTATAATCATTCGAGATTTATAAGAGACGATTGAGGATCGGATCTTTATAATTGATACGGATATTGACACCCTGCATCAGGGACTCCTCGGCGCTGATGGGCAGTTGATGAAATAATCAGGGCAGGTAATTTCTGTTTGATCCGGTTTGGTGTTACACCCAGTTCACGCATATTAGTAAAAAGATAAGATTAACATGATTTGAGTAATGCATTCGTTCAAGTTTTGTGCGAAAATCCATAAACACCTTGGATGCCGCAGTTCTTGATGTGGTAAAAGAAAAAGGGCTGTAAAAAAGGAGTCAATATGGTGGAAAAAGTTATCATCATGGGGGCTGCCGGGCGGGATTTTCACAACTTCAACGTGTATTTCAAAGACAATCCGCGCTACAAGGTGATTGCATTTACCGCAGCCCAGATTCCGGACATCGAGCAGCGCCGTTATCCAACCGAATTGTCGGGAAGCCTCTATCCGCAAGGCGTTCCCATTTATCCCGAAAGCCACCTGGCCGGGCTTATCCACGAGCATCGTATCGACCTGGTGGCATTTTCCTACAGCGACGTGCCCCATATCGAGCTGATGCACAAGGCCTCGATTGCCATGGCCGAAGGTGCTGATTTTATCATTATCGGCGCCTCTTACACCATGCTTGCAGCGGAAAAGCCTGTTGTGGCGGTCTGCGCGGTCAGGACCGGTTGCGGCAAGTCACAGACAACACGCAAGGTATGCTCGATACTGAGAAACCTTGATAAGCAAGTTGTCGTGGTGCGCCACCCCATGCCGTATGGTGATTTGCGATCTCAGGAGGTTCAGCGGTTTTCGACCTATGATGATTTCGAGAAAAACCTCTGCACCATTGAAGAGCGCGAGGAATATGAGCCCCTGGTCGATGAAGGCATCGTGGTTTATGCCGGTGTGGATTACGGCAAGATTCTTGAGCAGGCCCAGCAGGAAGCGGATGTGATTGTCTGGGACGGCGGCAACAACGATACCCCGTTTTATCATCCGGATATTCATATCGTGCTGTTCGACCCGCACCGTGCCGGCCATGAACTGCTTTACTACCCGGGTGAGACAAATATGCGCATGGCCCATATCGCCATTATCAACAAGGTTGATACCGCCACCGATGAACAGATAGAGCAGGTTAGAAAAAATATCACAACTTATAATCCGGGCGCCGAGATCATCCAGGCCCAGTCCCCGGTCCTGGTGAGCAACCCCGAAGTGATCCGGGGCAAACGTGTGCTGGTGGTGGAAGACGGGCCCACGCTGACCCATGGTGGGATGGCCTACGGTGCCGGGGTGATAGCCGCCAGAACATTTGGCGCCAGAGAGACGGTCGATCCGCGCTCGGCGGCTGTCGGAACTATTAAAGCGACCTATGACAAGTATCCGCATATCGGGCCGCTGCTACCGGCCATGGGTTACAGCAAAGAGCAGATTTCAGATCTGGCAAATACCATCAATGCGGTCGATTGTGATCTGGTGCTGTTCGCCACCCCGATCCAGCTTACCAGGATACTTGATATCAACAAGCCGGCCATCCGGGTGCGCTATGAATATCGCGATCATGGAAGCCCCATATTGAAAGACGTGCTTACGCAGCGCTTGCTGTCCCTGATATGAATCGGGTTAACAGTACACGCAGTAGTTTCCGATGAGCGGTCTTTGCTATGGATAATAAAGAAAATCTCCTGGTGGCGCTTGGCGGCAATGCCCTGATCCGCAAAGGGCAGGTGGGCACGATCGAAGAACAGTTTGAAAATTTGCAAACCCCGATCAGACAGATTGCCAGGCTTTCGAGCAACTATCGCATTATTATCACCCACGGCAATGGCCCCCAGGTGGGAAACCTCCTCCTGCAGCAGGAATGTTGTGAAAACGTACCCCGGCTGCCACTTGAGATCCTGGTAGCCCAAACCCAGGGCCAGATCGGCTACATGATCGAGTCTACCCTGGACAGTGAGCTTATGGCGCTTGGAACTCACGACCAGAAGCCTCTGGTCAGCCTGATCAGTTACGTGGTGGTGGACGAAAACGATCCGGCTTTCAACAATCCTTCAAAGCCGATCGGCCCGTTTTTTCCGCAGGAAATCGCGAAAACACTGCCATACCCGAGCGTCAAGCTGGAAAAGGGATACCGGCGGGTTGTGGCATCCCCCCGTCCAATAACGATTGTGGAAAAGAATGAGATCAAGAATCTCATCGAGATGGACTTTATCGTAATCTGTTGCGGCGGCGGAGGCATACCGGTAATCCGCGAAGGGCGGGCGTTTTCCGGGGTTGATGCCGTGATCGACAAGGACCTGGCCAGTGCCCGACTTGCCCTGGAAGTCGGGGTGGATATTTTTCTGATTGCAACCGACGTGGCTGGGGCTGCCGTTAATTATGGGGAACCCTCTCAGCGGTTCTTGCGCGGTGTACGTGCGAGCGAGGCATCGGAATATCTGGCTGCAGGACATTTTCCGCCAGGCTCGATGCAGCCAAAGATAGAGGCGGCCATGGAGTTTATTCGGGGCGGTGGCAAGAGGGCCATGATCACCTCGATCGAAGCGATTGAAGAAGCACTTGCCGGCAGGGCGGGCACGGAAGTTCTTGCAGATGAGGGCTGAAACTTCGGGGCTAGCCTGATTTTTTCCTCAGCCCGCGTTCCACGGTAACTACAAAATCCTGAACATTGGTCAGGATGGAACGGGCTGTCAGCGATCCCCGGTTGGCAAGTTTGTTCACCGCAAATTCGGACATGTCGACCGTGTAGAAATACACCGGGCGGACACTGCTGTCCGATTCTACCCTGTAGGAAGGCACCATGTTGCCGGTGGCAATGGAGTGCAGTTGCGTGGCCAGAGCAAGGACAGTGGATGCTTTGCGTGTCAGGCTGCGCATTTTGTCCTGGGCCTGGTAAACATCGGCGATTACTTCAGGCAGAGGGCCGTCGTCCCGGATGGAGCCTGCCAGTACAAAAGGAATTTCGTGTTCAATCACGGCGCGCATCACCCCGTCTTTGATCAGATCCTGCTCGATAGCTTTCTCGATTGAACCAATGCCCCGGATGCGGTTGAGGGTATCAAGATGATTATAGTGGCCCAGTTCCACGCTTTGCTTGGAATAGATATCCTGTCCAAGGCCGGTCGAGAAAAACGCTGCCTCTATATCATGGGTCGCCAGGGCGTTCCCGGCAAGAAGAGAATGGACATATCCGGTTTTAATAAGATTGGCAAAGGCATCGCGCGCGTCCTTGTCAAATACGACCGCCGGGCCCAACACCCAGATAATGAAGCCGTTTTTCTTCTCATATTCCAGGAGTTTATAAAGCTCGTCGTAGTCGATGGAAAATGAGGTCTCGCGGGTTATACGGGAGCGGAAGGCAAATTTATCAGAGCCCTGTGCAGCAAAATCAAAGGCCTCGGCGTTGACAAAAATGCCGTCCTCACCGTTTTCCCCCCTGCCGCAGGCAATCGGTTCACCAGCGCGAATGTTGCGGAATTCCTTCACCTCCAGTTCTCCCGTTTTGCCAAGCGCCACAACGCAGTCCATTCTGGATTCCTTGAGAAGCTGCCAGTTCCCCTTGGTTAACTGGAAATACTCCGGGAAAACCGATGTAGCGTGATAATTGGCGGGAGCAACTCCAGCGGCCGGTGCTTTTTCAAAAACCACGGCTGGTGCTTTCTGAATTCGTGCCTGGGTGAAATCTGGATGATTGTATCTGGGAAGGGTAAATGCCATGGGTACCCTCCTTTCACAGCACTTACATACAATGCTTTTTTTTAAATGAAGTCCTGATCTATGTCAAAGGGAATGTGTTTTTTTATACGGAGGTTGCAGCGAATACAAAACCTAACAGGTATCTTGTGTAATGAAAAAATGCTGGGATCAAACTCTCAGAGATGTTATGAAATAGAAATAAAGAAACATTTTGCGTAAGCATTGAGGAGTATCCAGACAGGGGCATGTTAAACATGGACTACACAGGCAGTCACCTAACCCGGGCATATATTCATCTCGATAAGCTCACACATAATATGAAGCTGCTTCAGGAACTGGCGGGAGAATGTTCCCTCTGGCCGGCAATCAAGGCCAATGCCTATGGCCATGGCGCCGAGATCATAGCCGGGCATCTGCTTGATATCGGTTACAGCACTTTGTGTGTGGCCCATATTGATGAGGCTGTCGAACTTATTGAAAAAGGGCTGAGATCTCGTTTTATTATCCTTTCGCCTACACTCGGCGAAAACAGCGAAGAAGTTGTCCGTTATGGTTTTGAACCGGTTGTCTGTAGTATGGATGTGATTGAAAGTCTTGGCCGGGCTGCTTCCAAGCTGAAAAAACAGCTCTTATTACATATCAAAGTTGATACCGGTATGGGCAGGGTCGGCATCAGGCCTGATGAGGTGAAAAGTTTTCTCGACGGGTGCAGACAACACCCGGGCCTGGTGGTAAAGGGTATCATGAGCCATTTTCCGATGGCGGATGAAGAGGATAAGGCTTTTTCATCAGACCAAATAGGCCTGTTTCAACAACTTAAGCACAAAACAAAAAAATACGGCATTGAGTTTCATCATATCGCAAACAGTGCCGCTATCTTCGATCTGCCGGATGCCTGCTTTGATGCCGCGCGGCCGGGTATATCCATCTATGGCCTGAAACCTTCGTTTGCCATACACAACCCCCGGGTAGACGAGTTGCAGCCGGTACTGGAGTGGAAGACCCGCATTGTTTTTCTGAAAGAAGTGCCGGCCGGGGTGGGGCTGAGCTATGGACATATTTTTCATACTGAAAAACCATCGCTGATCGCCACGATCCCCCTGGGATATGGTGATGGGCTCAGCCGGCTTTTATCAAACAAGTTCGATGTGCTGGTCAGTGGCAAACGCTGCCCACAGGTTGGTCAAATCTGCATGGACCAGTGCCTGATAGATGTGAGCGCCCTCAAGGGCAGGGTGAAACTTGGCGATGAAGTGGTAATCATCGGCAGGCAAGGTAACGAGGAAGTGACAGCCGATGAGCTTGCCGTGAATCTCGGCACCATCAACTATGAGATTGTGACCAATATTTCAGAGCGCATCCCCCGCATTGCTGTTTGAGAACACAGCGCAAGGGTTGCTGAATCACGGTCGAGCCGGAGTAAAAAATCCGCATGAAGATATACTGGTATTCCTGCTAAGCAGTTTGTCGGTCAAATATCGGTGAATTCAGTGTTACCGTGCTACTACGATCAGCACAGAACCTTGAATTTTCTCGGCCAGGTTCTCCAGGTTTTCTAAAGTGTGCGGGTGCTGGTCGATGGCATGCGTGCCATCGTGCAACCGTGCCAGAAGATTATGGACAGAATCGATTTTGGCCACGCAACTGGTATTCTGCAGCATGCTGATATTGCCGGAGGCCGTATCCCTGATGCCCAGCATCGAACTGACCACGCCGACAACCTCACCGTTCATGTTCAATACCGGGCCGCCGCTGTTGCCCGGTTGGATTGGTACGGTGGTCTGGTAACTTCCAGGGTCGTCATAGAGTCCGTTTACCGCGCTGATTACTCCCACGGATAGTTTGGGAGTCTTGCCCATGACATCTATGCGGGGGAAACCGATGGTGAAAACTTCGGCTCCCAATCTGGCATGAGATTCAGAAAGGGGAAGGGCGGGAGGAAGTTTGCCGGTCCCGGCAACTTTAAGCAGGGCTATATCGTTCGCTTCGTCTCGCAATATGATCGATGCGGGTATTTCCCGGCCTGACACTGTAACAAGGGTTGCCTTGTCAGTATCAGAAACTACATGGTTACAGGTTACCACATAACAGGAGGCGATAGGCCAGGCCGTTCCAAGTGAGGCCCCTTCGAATATCCCCGGAGACGGTTTCACCCGTGTTTCAAATTTGGCTGGTTGAATCTTCGCTTTCAACTCAACAGCCAGAGCATGGTCCGGCGCAAGATTGTTGATGGCGTCGGCAGCAGTCAAAACCTCTGCCTCTTTGTTTTCTTTCAGATAGCCCAGGCCCGCTTTGTATAACCATTGGATCGCGAGATCTTTGTTCGGCGGTACACCTGTGCCGGTGGCATAGAGCATGCCAAGATCATGCTGCGCAGCGGCGAAATTTTGTTGCGCTGCTTTCTGGTACCAACAGGCCGCTTTTTTCATATCCAGGGGCACGCCTCTGCCCGAGGCATACATTGCAGCGAGATTATACTGTGCACCGCAGTTTTCCTGCTTGGCTGCAGCGAGATACCACTTTGCTGCCAGGTCTGGTTTTTCAGGGACACCATCACCATTGTCATACATGATTCCCAGATTGACCTGCGCTCTGGGATCACCCTGTTCGGCAAGAGACTCCCAGATCCTGAAAGCTTCGTTAAATTGACCGGCCTCATAGGCCTGCCAGCCGAGCGCAAACCGGTCTGCCAGTGTAGAAGCTGCAAATGCGGCCGGGGTTACAAACAGCCACGCCATCCAGAACAGGAATAGAATACTGAAGGTATACTTTTTTCGCTGGTGTTTCATCGTTGATGTTTCCTTCATGGTTGTTTTCTTTGATTTCTCTAAGATGTACCAAAGAGATGATTCGCGTACGAAAATCCTGGAATTCATCATCTTTGATTTGATCGGTAGACTTTATAACAAACTTTAACAGGCAAATAAACCCAAAAAACCATGATATTTTGGTATCAGGATTTTATTATATTAAAAAATCTTGATTAATTAAACGAATTAACGCTAAATTTCATGTTAATGGAATCAATCTGAAAGGCATATAAAAAAACACAAGCTAAACAGTGGGTTCTTTACTGGCAACTGCAGGCGAAAATTATTTTTATTCAACCTAAAATGAGCAAAAAGTTATACACCATGATTAATTGAAGGGCAGTCCCGCCTGGCTGATGTGGGCAAGCGGGACTGCGCAATTTTATGGCTCGCAATCTTGAAGTGTTACAAAAACTACTTGATTGTTATACCCAGGCTTTCGATTGTTCGATATGTCAAGGCACCTGTTGCCAGACCTTTATCCTTCTGGTACGAGTTTATTGCTCCCATGGTCATTTTACCGATGATGCCATCAATCGGGCCCGGATCATTGCCGGCATTTTTCAGGGCTGTCTGGATCTTCATGATCATATCTTGGGTCATGTTGGTTTCACACAGGACCTTACGCCATTCCATATGGCCGTCAGTGGCCATTACAGTACGTGTAAGGGTTTGATAAGATGCAGGAATCTGGACTACCTGTTCCCTGGGAGGTGACACCATTTTTTTGATTTTGACAGTCTGATACTCGGCCGGAATATTGATCACACGGGTAGCCGGTGGTTTTACCATAACCCTTTTGCGCACGGCCTTGTATTCGGCAGGAATCTCCACCAGGCACATGATTTCCCCGGTGGTGTTATCAACTTTTTCTATCAATCCCCTGCCTTTCTTCCAGGTTGTATGGGCTTCTTTGACCAGAATTTTCTCCTCAACCCAATCATACTGGGCCGGAACATTCTCCATCTTGCTTGAAGCCTCTTTCACCAGGACCTGTTCTTCAACCCATTCGTATTCAGCCGGAACAATCTCGATTCTCTCGGCAGCACCTTCTTTTAATACCTGCTCGGATAGAGTTTTATACGTAGGTGGAACAAATACTCGTGCATAGCATTCTCCGGGTCTGGCATCCGGCGGCAACAGCGCGATTTCGGGCATGGCCACTCCTTCTGATTTGGCCTGCTCCATCTCCTGCGCCCGCATTTGGGATTGTTTAGCAATCACCATCTGCTCGTCGATCTGCTGCTGGTATTCCTGGATTGTCATGTCCTTTTGCTTGGTTTCTGCCGTCAACTGTTTGATTTCCTGGTCTTTCTGACGCAGTTCGCTCCGCAACTGATTCGCGTCTGTTCCCGAATGTGCGCACCCGAACAACCCTAAGCCGGCAATCAAAGCAACTAAACCCAACCATTTCTTTGTATTGATTGACATCGTATACCTCCTCCTTCCTTCTTCTTCTGTTATTCCTGCTGTATTGCCATGTCAGGATTGTAATGCAAATGCTTCTTGGATGTTTGCATGGCATATCTTTTGAGTTGGTGTGTTTTGAGTAAAGTAATTGCCACGAATCAATTGTCAATGCGGTCTGAAAATTAATTTAGACAGATAAAGTCGATTTATGAGTGATCAGAGGTACTTATCATAGTAAAACGCCGGCAAAGCTAATGAGAACTATGCATAAAGTATAATTTATAAAATTTATTGTCTTTTGTGTGATTTGGAAAGCCTCTTGATTTTCTTAAAGGTTTTTCTTGTTATTTTGTTAAAACCCTTGTGGCTGCCGCGCAGCAGTGCCAAGGTCTATTGACAACAGATAAGCTTAAGGGTTTGCCGGATTGTGGTGACCAGGTTAAATTGGTGGTTGGGTATTTAGTTAAAAAAAACCTTGTCCACAGGACAAGGTCAAAATTCAGCAGCTTTGCTAAATTAACGACTCATTAATATAATCGGACCTGAATTATTCTCAAAACATCAGGAAAGAATTAACGGATGAGTCGTTTTAAGAATATATACAAGATTTATTTTTCAAGTATCATAGATTGCATTTAGCCCTTAGTGGATTGCATCGAAGGCTTTTCGCGGTGATTTTGCATCACCAATAACAATAATCCGGGTCTTGTGGGTAGACAATTTCCTCATAAGAAGAATGATTCTCCTGATTTTACAATTTTGCTCACCTCTGCAAGATCGCCTTGCAGTAGTATGATCTCAGTTGATCATGTCTTGAACTTTTTGTATCTGGCTACGGGCTTCATGCATCATTCTCTGAAGAAGTTCGTCACATGTCGGTATATCATGAATAAGACCCACAGACTGACCTATCATCATCGGTGCATGATCTACATTCCCGGTTTCCCAGGCCTCAATAATCCTTGTTCCCATAATCATAGGCAGGATCTCTTCAACACTCCCTCCATTTTTTTCTATTTCAAGAATCCGAATGATGTTGTCATTAATCAAAGCCCTTGCTTGTAAATCTAATGACTTACAGATGAGCGTTGTATCTTTCTCCTGGCGCTTTACCAGCTCATTTTTAATATTAAGGTGTATGCCACACTCTTTCGTAGCCATAAAACGAGTAGCCATCATTACGCCCTGGGCTCCCAACATCAGCGCCGCGGCCATGGTTTTGCCGTTTGAGATCCCTCCGGCTGCAACAACAGGAATCGATATGGTTTCTGCAATTCTAGTGGTCAACAGCATTGTGGTGACATCATCATAAAGCGGATGACCTCCTTCTTCAAAGCCGGCTGCATATACTCCGTCATAGCCGACTTTTTCAGCGTGAACAGCATGCCGGACAGATCCAACTTTATGAAAAAGTTTTACACCGGCTTTTTTCAGCATATCGATATATTCCATGCCTACGGCCCTGTCAATCGGAGAACCGGAAACCTCGATACCCGCCACGCATTCTTCCGCACAGACACGCAAGTACACTTTATGATGTTCTGCAGTAATACGTATGGACGGCAGAATGCTGACATTCACCATAAACGGTTTATCCGTCAATTCTTTAGTTTCATGAATTGCCTTTCGAAATGAATCTTCGGAGTCGTAATTTGCCGCGGTAATATTTCCAATGCCCCCGGCATTTGATATGGCTGCACAAAGATGTGGTCTGCATATCCACATCATTGCCCCACAGA